>CAZXIE010000212.1:0-1534 GCA_964640065.1 uncultured Saprospiraceae bacterium | reverse complement strand
AGAGCTGCCGTTACGGAATACTTCAATGAATTTTCAGCCGAAGAGACAGCAGATGATTTTATAGGACTTGGCTTTAGTGAAAGATTAGAAATCGGCTTTGATAATAATATGGCGATACACAGTAGACATAACTACGAGCCTAACTCAAATGATGTCTATCAGTTAAAGACTCCTATCATGGTGCAGGATTCGCAACTCTTTAGATATCAAGATGTAGCTATTATTGAACCCGGAAGGAACGGAGTTAGATTTCCGAGTCCAATGTTTTATGACTTTGTAGTTGCAGAAGGAAGTTCAGATGGTATAGAGTGGACACCTCTTGCCGATGGTTATGATGCAACTTTTGACCCAACTTGGCAGTCAACTTATAATAGAGAAGGAGAAGGTACAAGGGACATGCTTATTACTCATGAGATAGACCTTACTGACAACTTTGACATCGGAGAAACCATATTCATAAGATTTAGGCTCTTTTCTGACCCGGGTTCTGAAGGCTGGGGCTGGGCTATAGACGATGTAGAAGTAAGACTTGAGATGTCTACTCCTGTCTTTGATCCAACTTTTGAGGAGATCAATATCTATCCTAACCCAGCTTCAGATCAGCTATTCATAGACTTGCCTAGACAAGCCAGAGCTACAGAAATAACTCTAAGTGACTTGCAAGGAAGAAGGGTCGTTGTACAAGATGCCATTCTTTCTGATAACTCATTGAGCTTAGATCTTTCAAAGTTTGCTCCTGGAGTATACCTTCTAGAGATACGAGAAGGCCGTGATCTTGTTGTATCAGAAAGAATCGTAGTGCTCGAATAAACAGAAAAGGCTGGCTTAGATTTCTATGAGTAGAGAAGAGCCTTTGGTTCTATCTCCAGATGTCCACTCCCACTCTTCGTGGAGTTTGAGTTTGCCACTATGCATAACTTCTGGTGTCGATGTACAGATGCCTGTCATGATCTCTCCGTTGGTATTGATCTGGTGATATCGCATCTGGATAACTCCATCTTGATCTACTTTACCAATCAGGTGACCTTTGCTGATATTACCTCCGTCGTAGTCACACGATAGGATATCACCTTCTTGCCGATAGTGGAAGATGGTGTTTGTATCCGTTTCGCTGTTACTCGAAGTATCTGCAACTCGGAACTTTCGATTATTATAGTTGATGGCACCGTTAGATACCGCTTCCTTATCAAGCGTATAATGAAGGATGGGCACAAGCACAGTACCTAATACATCAAGGATGGCAACTACACCTACGAGGCGGATGAAAAAATCATAGTCGAAAAACTCAAGAATTATACCAACACAAATCAATGCTGCAAGAGTTACAATGCACAAAAGCGTCCAAACTCTAATAGTCTTAACTAGATGATTACGGGGAGTTATGCGGAGTAGAAGAGATGCATGTGCCACTGCTATCGCTAATACCATAGAGATGATGACGGGCTTCCACAGCTCATCCATATCAAAGACTTCCCAGATCGCACCTAGGACTAGAAGAAAAGAAACTGCCGCAGCAACAACTCCAGCTAGAGAG
>CAZXIE010000211.1:0-1711 GCA_964640065.1 uncultured Saprospiraceae bacterium | reverse complement strand
GTGAACTTCTCTTTATCCACTTACGTAAATGCTAGCTGATCCGCCAGCTTCTGTACCTCCTGCTGTAACTCCTCGACGCGCGTCATGACGTCCTTCGCGAAGTTGTTATCTGATGACTCACCAAATGATATGGCTGCAACAAACTCCCAGATCTCATTGACCTCCTGGAGGTGCATGCTATAAGGGCGATATTTTGGATTATCAGAGTGTAGATGAAGGATGTGGTCCTCGACAGGATCGCGATATAGGCGCTTGAAGACGATGCCTTCATCTCTCGATAAGAGGATGTATCTCTTGCCTTCAGTCATGCGATCTGGTGATGACAAGTACCTGCCGATGACATAGCTGCCATCACCATAGGGTGGCATAGAGTCACCCTCGATCGGGAAGGCGCGACACTTACCGTGTAACTCCCGAAAGGGTAGGGCCATGCGATCCAGAGACTCGATAAATCCTGGGTCACTATACATCCCAGTATATCCAGCTTGAGCAGCATGTGGGACGATCTCGATCACATTGTCACCCTGATTATCTACTTGTATAGGGAGGATGACACCGCCCGTCTTTTCTTTTACAAGTCGATGGTGGTCGATCCTCTCAAGATCTGCAGTGACGAGCATATCTACGGATATGCCAAAGTATCTCGAAAACTTTACGGTGAGCTCTAGAGAAGGTTCATTAACGCCTCCTTCATACTTGGCAAGACTCGCTCTACTGATGAATAACTTGTCAGCAAGTGCCTGCTGAGAGATGCGCTGCTTGGAGCGCAAAGCCTTTAAATTCTGGGGTAATTGGATCATTGTTCGCATTTGTCACACAAATATATTGATTAATTGTGACAAATACTATCATCTTTGAATTCGATTGTTGTGATCAACTGATGAAACCACTTGAGAAGATCTCCTCTCCGACCACGAAGGATCAGGCAGCTATAATGATAGTCGCCTTCAACTCCCGCCAGCTTATCAGGTAGAAGGCGGGAGTTGAGCAGAGGAGGCCGAATATTATCTGAAGCTATCGGCTTCATCCCAACCAATACTTTATCAATAGACACCAAAACCAAGTATCATGACCCAGACACAAACAGCAAGCAAAGCAACCGTCAGACAACTCATCTCAGACCTCCTTCCTCTAGATCATGTATCGCTTAATACAAAGCGCATCAGATTTATCAAAGGCCAGGGCGTACTACTCTATGATGACAACTATGTAGTAGAGATATACGCTCCCTACTCACGTACAGAAGACTATGAGTTTTTTGCAGTGCAGAGACATCATGGTAATATCGATAAGATGTCCATGTACTATCAGAAGCTTCCGATCCTGCAGTATAATGATGTACGAGTAAGTGATGGTATGCGTGAAAAATTTAGCGAAGCGATCTTCCAGTACATGCCAGCGCAGCAGACTACTAAAGAGACGGTGATGAGGCCAGTAGCTAAAGTAGAAAGACGATGGTTCTATACTTCTAAGGTGAGAGGTGCGGCTTAGTAGTATTATCTTATACTTAATTTAGGTAGAACTATCACACTAAGTGATACATGGACAAAGACATATGGGTATTTGACGAGGAAGATGAGATGATCATCTTTGAGAAGTCAGATAAGAGACCATGTCTAAAGTCAAAAAGAAGTGTTGCAAAAAGTTTAAAAAGAAGGGCAAGTCCAACTGTAAGCGTTGCCCGATGACTTGTAAGTCTTGTAGTTAGATC
>CAZXIE010000210.1:0-1712 GCA_964640065.1 uncultured Saprospiraceae bacterium | reverse complement strand
GGAGTGTCTCTTGAGAAAGTACAGGTGATAGAGGCTCGGTAGTATGAACTAAGTCTTTCGCGAGACGCGAAAGACAACACATTCAAGAGATCTACTTTCTTTTACTAGCTCTTAAAGCTCAGTGACTACATATCGGTGTTCTCACATACACTTCATATATTGCGGCGGGTCCTTCGACCTATGGATCTAGAGACGTTTTTATGAAAGATTACGCTGACCTGATTGCGAGGTGTATTATAGCCTTTATCTTTTTTTATGAGGCTTATGATACGATTATCATGTTCGAGCATACGAAAGAGACCATGACTGCTTATGGCATCCATTGGAATCAAGGCTTCTTGCTTGTGGGTGTGATATTTTGTCTAGTGGTAGGAAGCATTCTGATACTGATAGGCTACTATGCTAGTATCGGTGGATTCTTGTGTCTTTTGTATTGGCTGCCTTTTACATTCATCATTTACTCTTGGTGGAATGACCCTGAAGACATGCGCAGATTGAACTCCCTTTACTTTATGCGAAATATGGGCATGGCTGCCGCCTTGTTCTTACTCATGGCGAACGGAGCAGGAAAGTTCAGTGTACGTCGAGTTCTCCATACACTTAGACTTCCACAAGAATGATCAAGGTCTACGGAGATATATCACCTGTAGATATCCTGGCATTTGGTATTCATCCAGATGATGTCGAGCTAAGTGCTAGTGGAACGATCTTAAGTGAAATCTCCAAAGGAAGAACCGTTGGCATCTGTGATCTGACTAGGGGAGAACTTGGTTCAAGAGGTACGCCTGAGACAAGACATCAAGAAGCGATCGATGCCTCTGAGATCCTCGGTATCAACTGGAGAGTGAATCTCGGTATGCCAGATGGTTTTGCATATGAAGATAAAGAGAGGATACTGAGTATAGCTGAGGTGATCAGACTTGCCAAGCCTAAGATCTTACTGGCTAATGCTATAGAAGATAGACATCCAGATCATCCTCGTGGAGCACGTTTAGTGAGAGAGGCCCACTTCTTTTCAGGACTCAGTAGGATTACATCTATACAAGGTGAAGCACATAGAGCGGATCATCTATATTATTATATACAAGACAAACAGTTGATGCCTGACTTCTGTGTTGATGTGACTCTACATGTTGACCAGAAGATGAAATCTATCGTTGCATACAAGACGCAGTTCTTCCAAGGCGATGAGACTGATGCACAGGGCGTCCAGACGCCTATATCAGGTTCCAACTATCTGGATTTACTCAAAGCAAAGATGCGTGTCTTCGGCAGATATATCAGCACTGACTATGCAGAGGGATTCAATTGTGACGACCCTATCAAGATGAATCAACTCATCAGCGATTAATATGAACATAAGTCTACTACTCAAAGGTGCAGCTATGGGTATAGCTGAAGCCATCCCAGGAGTATCAGGAGGGACGATTGCTTTTATAACTGGTATATACGAAGAGCTTCTTCGGACGATTAAGTCATTTACGCCAAGTGGTCTTCTTCAACTTTTCAAAGATCCCAAAGCTGGTTGGCAGACTCTGAATGGGACCTTCTTGTTTTGGTTGTTACTCGGTATGGCTGCAGGCATTGTCGTAGGTGTTTTCGGTATCAGTCACCTCATAGAGCATCATCAGATCTTACTATGGGCGTTCTTTTTTGGACTCGTACTTGCAAGTGCCGCTTACTTCGCATTAGATATAAACTGGAGTTTATAC
>CAZXIE010000209.1:0-1725 GCA_964640065.1 uncultured Saprospiraceae bacterium | reverse complement strand
TGAGCATAATGAGTGGTTTCATGATAAGAAGTTCAGAAAGCACTTCGAGTCGGACATGTTTACTGGGATAGAGTTTGATGCGACGATGTTGAGGATCGGTGCTATGAATCTTCAGCTCCATGGTATAGATAATCCCGTATTACTTGGTATGGACTCGCTGAGTGAAGCGAACGCAGGTATCCGCGATGAATACTCGCTTGTCTTAGCTAATCCACCCTTCAAGGGAAGTTTGGATTATGATGCTGTAGAAAGCTCATTACTTCAGACTTGCAAGACTAAAAAAACGGAACTACTCTTTCTAGTTCTCATGCTTCGCATGATGAAATTAGGTGGAAGAGCAGCAGTCATCGTACCAGATGGGGTACTCTTTGGCAGTAGTAAGGCTCACAAGGCAATACGAAAAGAGATCGTACAAAATCATAAACTAGATGCTATCATCTCCATGCCCTCGGGTGTCTTCAAACCATACGCGGGAGTTAGTACGGCTGTGGTGTTCTTTACGAAGACTGGTAGTGGTGGTACGGAGCATGTCTGGTTCTATGACATGGATGCGGATGGTTTTAGCTTGGATGACAAGCGTAATGCTATAGATGATAATGACATCCCAGATATCATAGAGAGATGGTCTACCATCCAAGATAAAGGAGCTGATAGCATGGAGTATCTCCAGGCTCGTACAGAAGACAGCTTTATGGTAGCCGTATCGGAGATAGAAGAAAATGACTGGGACCTTAGTATCAATCGATATAAGGAGATCGTCTATGAGGAGATCAAATATGATGTACCTGAGAAGATTATATCAGATATAGAATCCTTAGACAGGGAAAGAATTAAGGCACTAACTGAATTAAAATCAATACTTCAAGAATCTAGGGGTTAGTAACCGCCGATTTATGGTAATCATGAACAAGGAAGAAATACAAACACTTATCTCAGACGGAGAAGGACAACATCTTGATCTGAAACGTAGCATGAATAAAAAACATGCTAAGGCTATAGTTGCTTTCGCTAATGCTGAAGGGGGAAAGCTTATCCTTGGAGTAGAAGATGATGGTTCCATCACTGGTCATGAACTTACGAATGATGGTAAATCAAAGATCGAAACTGTCGCGCGAAACTGTGATCCTCCTTTACAAGTGGATATAGAGGAGGTCCAGATAGACGAGCGATCGGTCACTGTGGTACATGTGTCTCAATCGCAAAGAAGACCTCATAAGTGCACTGAAGGATATTTCGTCCGTATGGGAGCAAGCTCTCAAAAGTTAACAACTGAGGAGTTGATCGCTTTTATTAATACAACTGGTCGACTTGACTTTGATGCGTTACCCTATGAAGATCTCTCTTGGGAGAATCAATTTGATGAAGAAGCTCTTGTTCGGTTTAAATCATACTTAGATATCAACCCTGGGGTCGTCAATGATGAAGTTCTTCTCAAGAATATAGGTGCGATCGATCAAGATAACCACCCTACTCGTGCAGGTATCCTGTTCTTTGCTCAAGACCCTACTTCACTGATACCTCATGCACTCATACACTGTGTGGCCTATAATACTTCAAGCAAATCATCCATCAGAGATCGCCAAGATCTGAGAAGTCATCTTTTGGCTAATCTAGATGATGCTATCTCATTCTTACAAAAACATCTTAATGTCTCCCGCGAGATCAGCGGTATCAAGGGTATCGATAAGCTGGAAGTACCTATAGAAGCACTAAGAGAGGTGATCG
>CAZXIE010000208.1:0-1725 GCA_964640065.1 uncultured Saprospiraceae bacterium | reverse complement strand
GACACGATGAATCTTTGGATTGATATAGCTCTCGATAAACTCAAAGAAGCGATCTCCAGATGCGACGTCCTTACTATCAATGATGAAGAAGCACGCATGCTCAGTGGAGAACACTCTATCGTACAAGCCGCAGCAAAGATCTTAGAACTAGGCCCTCGTTACCTCATCATCAAAAAGGGAGAACATGGCGCTTTACTTTTTGATAAGGACAATGTCTTCTTCGCACCAGCTATGCCACTTAGCAAGGTGACAGATCCTACAGGTGCGGGCGACTGCTTTGCAGGAGGATTCCTTGGCTACTTAGCGAAGGCACAAGATGTCTCTTTTGACAACATGAAGAGAGCGTTGATCTATGGCTCTGCGATGGCATCTTTTGTTGTCGAGGACTTCAGCAATCATAAGATCAAGTCGATTAATCAGGGCGATATAAAGGAACGTGTTATAGGGTTTGTGAAGTTGAGTCAGTTTACGGTGTAGTGTGAGACTTAGTATCAGATATTGAGTAGGCCATATTCAAATCCTCTTCTTACCATCTCTGCCATATTCTTTACTGCCATTTTTTCCATCAGTCGCTTCTTATGAGAGATGACCGTATGATTACTGATGTATAGCTGAGAAGCGATCTCTTTAGTGGTTAGGCCCAGTGAGACATGATGAAGGACTTGTGTTTCTCGATGTGTGATTAGCGTCGACATATCTAGATCTTTATGGGATTGATTAATATAAAAGGAGCTGAGCTAAAAGAGCTTGGTTAGTATTATTGGTGACCCTGATCGAGGACAAGTTCTGAGCACCACGCATAAGATCAACAATAACTTGATTTTCAGAAGAAGAAATATCCTCTATCAACTGACCTTGATCATCGAGAAGTTCGATTTGATAGGATGCTAAACTTCCTTCTAACATAAAATAAGTTGTGTCGTCATTATACAGCAACTCGATACTTGATTCATCAAGTAGTACATGTGGCTTTTGATCTTGGAGCTCATGGATAACAAATCCATTACCTGGAAATCCCACATAAAACTTTCCAAACACATCCTTATCCGCTTCCATAACTGAAGGCCAATCATATATACCAAGAGGATCATCTCCGAGATAAGTCCAAGAATCGCCTTTGTTCGTGCTCATATGGTATCCTTCTTTACTATCAACGATGCCATGTATGAAGATCGTTGGATAAGTCGATCCTTCCTCTTGTTTTCCCACAGCGACGTTGATGACCTCATCCGTATTATCAAATTGCGTCCAGGTCTGACCACCATCTTCGCTTATTGACAAAGGCTCTATTAGACTTCTAGACTGTTCAGGTCCGTTAGCAAATAGTAGATGCCCAGCTCTATCAGGTACCGAAGCTAGTTTAGCATGAAAAGAGAAGACCCCAAGTACTTCGCTATACTTGATCCATGAAACTCCTCCATCCATACTCTTGAATATGTGTCCTTCTCCCCAGTCATAGATATAAAATGTATGAGGAAGAACTTGGTCTGCTACGAGCACCTTCCTTTTAAAAAAGATTTGATCGATACAACAATTCGGACTAGCTCCTGGTAATACAACTTGAGTCCAAGTATCTCCTTTGTCCAGTGTGTAGTAAGGCATGCGATTACCAGCTGGTAGCCAAACTATATTGTTATTATCACCAGTAGAGACCGCAGACATACCAAATATCATCGTCGTAGGCGACTCAGGCATACTCGCAAACGGAGTCCAGGTTTCTCCTCC
>CAZXIE010000207.1:0-1892 GCA_964640065.1 uncultured Saprospiraceae bacterium | reverse complement strand
ATGTCTGGTGCACCTAATTACTTCTGTGTTGTCTTTCGCGTCTCGCGACAGACTTGATATAGATAGGCCTCTTTTTTATGGGCGTCTTGAGCGAGACGCTCAAGACAACACCTTATAGTTCTCTACCGCTCGGATGGCAGGACATCCTTCAGTTCTTCCTGCCGAGATAAGTATGTCTCCATATCAACCGGCTTGAATACCCTCTTACGATCGGGATCTAAGCGATACACATACTTCTTACGAAGTATAGGTCTTTTTTCAAATCCTCCTCCGCAGTTAGGACAGACATTTTTTAGAATATCCTCTACACAGGTGACACAAAAAGTACACTCGAAGGCACAGATCATCGCCTCCTCGCTATGAGGAGGGAGATCTTTGTCGCAGTGCTCGCAGCTAGGGCGGATTTCTAGCATCTACTTTTCTAGATAGTCTTGAAGAGTAGTTAGAGTTATCCCTTTTCCACCAGCGGCAGTTAACAACTGATTGATAGGCGCAAGTCGATCCATGAAACCGCTTGTCTTGGATGCGATCTTAGCCATGCGATCTGCGAGCTCTTGGGTTTTTCTAATTTGACCTTGTGATGGCATCCCTGGGTATTGGCCGATGTTGAGAGCCAGTGTGGAGATGTCTTCTCTGATATTGGCTTCGCCTTCGGCTACATAGAAGTCACCTTCTAGGGAAACTAAAGAGCTTTTGTATGCTTCGATCTCTTCTGCAAGTTTCTTCGAGGCTTCATCTTTTAGATCACCGGACTCTTGCATCGCGCTGATCTGCGTCTGCACCTCGTCGAGGTTTTTATAGATATGACCTAATTGATTAGTCATATCATATAACTGCGTGCTGATCTCTTTTTGTTTGGCGATACCTGCTGGGCTATATCCAGCTGTAGGGTCATTAACAAGGACTAGGTCTGTGGTGTACTCTTGCTTACCTTTTTTGACTACTACTTTATAGGTTCCTTGATTCATGGCGGGTGTAATCATAGAGCCAAAGAGTGCCATTCTATTTTTAGTAGGTGCAGCTTTAGGTGGTGGCAATCGTAGAGGTAATTGCACGATGTTTACCCCCTTACTCTTACCAGCTGGTAATGTCGTGATCAACTGATCATCTTCGTCATAAACATCGATCGACATCTTACCAAAGACATGTCTCTTCTTCATATAGTAGGTGATAAATGCTGCAGTGCTAGGATTAGCACCGACAAACTCACCCGCACCTGTAAATGGCTGACCCAATGCTGGGTTCTTCACTGCCACTGGTTCTCCTTCGAAAAACGAAAGAGTTTCTTGGACCACACTTTCATCGAGTTGGCGAAGTGGACTAAGATAATCCAAGATATAGATACCTCTACCGTGAGTGCCAATAACCAAGTCATCATCGCTGGTCGGCAGAGCTAAGTCATGGACGGATACCTGAGGCATGTTGCTCGTGAATCGCTTCCAACTCGCACCTCCATCTACCGAAATATATAAACCATACTCCGTACCTACATACAGTAATTGAGGATTGACTAAGTCTTCTTTGATGACGTGGGCGAATCCTTTGATGCCTTCATTGATAGATGTCCAGCTTGCACCTGCATCTGTTGTCTTATATACATATACTTCTTGATCACCACTTCGATGTCCATCGATAGTGAGATAGGCTGTATTAATATCCTTGTTGCTCGCTTGTAGCGAACTTACCCAAAGTCCTTCTGGTAGATCTGGGATGCGCGAAGTGACGTCATGCCATGTTCCTCCGCCATTTTTCGTGACATGTACGAGTCCATCGTCGGTACCTACCCAGATGACTTGGTCGTCTATCCGGGACTCTTCGATGATGTATATCGTGGTATTATTCTCGGCAGTACTGTTGTCTATGCTGAGTCCTCCGGACTTAGCTTGTCGCTG
>CAZXIE010000206.1:0-2021 GCA_964640065.1 uncultured Saprospiraceae bacterium | reverse complement strand
CCCCTTTGCGGTCTGGACGGGACTCGAACCCGCGACCCCCTGCGTGACAGGCAGGTATTCTAACCAACTGAACTACCAGACCAATATCTTTTGTGTACACAGTACGCTTAGTAGCATTGTGTACGCCGCGAGCCGTTGTTCGCGGTTTCTTCCTTAATCAATGACTCTGATCATTGATTTGCTCTCGCACCAGTCAGTCATATAACCAACTAAACTACCAGACCAATATTAAACTTCACCTTGCTTTTAAGGCTCGGCAAAACTAACAAGCTTTGGGATATAAAACAACACTCCTCGAAAAAGAAAATCATCTGGGTGGGAGAACATCACAGATTTACCGATTGGATGTCCCTGATTGTCTCTACTAATCTTCCATTTTTGACCTTTCTTATGCTGTAGATCTTTCCCTGTTCCTTTACCGGGACTGCATACATACCAACTTCAGGTTTTCTGATAGATTCTAATTCATTACTCTCTTGATCTATGATGAATAAACTTTCTCCTTCTTGTACTTCGAACTGAGGAAGAATGCCAGACATATGACCATATCCGTCATCTAGCGATATCTTAATCGGCCAGTCATCATAGGGTAGACTGACTTCTGCCTTAGGAGATGCCCACCTGGGCCACACACTAAGCTCGATACTGTGATCACTTTTATCGAAAGTGATAATGCTGTAACCGGGCGATTTATCATATAGATAGTCTGGCTGTCGATCTATATCATGGGGATTAGCAATGCCTTTAACCGTAATCTTATTGCCAAAGCCGTCTTCAAAGTTGCCAGTGTATCTACGCTGATCTCCTTTTTCCTTGCCTCCTGCCGCTTTTTGGGCGGGAAACCATCTTCTCGGCCAGAGATTGGACACTGCAGGACTCGATATCCAATATCCGGCATCTTGATACTCATCTACTCCATATTGACCCGTAGAACCTAGGTGTTGGTCCCCAGTGATATGTAGAGCACCGACTCTTCGCATCATCTTGATCGCTTTATTACGAGAGTGTTGTGGCCAACTGTTAGAATCGAAGTCTGCAACTGGCCTATCGTCGGGAGGATATTCTCCCTTTCGATATCTAGGCAGCCCAGGGACAAACTTGTCATGCCAGATTTCTGCAGGAAGAGTGGCGACATTACAGAATGGTGATTGAGAGATAACCACCTTGAAGTTGATATCACTTTCCCAGCCCGACGTCCAAGCATCTAAAAACTTCTCTTGTCTAGGGCCCAATAATTCAGCATCAGGATGAGCAGCTTGCGTTTTAGCATCCCACTCTTTGTTTTGCGGCCATCCATTTTCTATCAGGGCTTCGGGCATGAGAGCATCTGGTGCTGTCTTCCACTGACGATCACCGAGGATGGCATAAGATATCCCTCCATAATCTAGCCTTGTATAGTATACGCTAATGTTTTGTTCGACAGGCGTATTGTCATATGGATCTGGTAGATGGCCAGTCTGTGTACGATGCACCATATTGACAAACTCAGGAGTCTCCTTATACCCTCCGCTATCTTGACTAAAATTGCCGAACCCTTTACTAAGATCAGCAGCCTTACCACCTTGACCCCATAAGTTGCCATGAAAGACATCATGATCATCTGGTATGATGATAGCTGGTATGTCTCTTAGCAAATCTCTAAATGTCCAACCAAAGAGATACCACTTGCGCTGATAATCGAGGATGCTGTTATACTCGACGCCGTATCCTCCAACACGCTCATAGAGCTGATCTCCATGAAAAGAAACTAAGTCGGGTTCATGATCAAGTACATGATCGACAACTTCTTGATGTGGAAATCCTCGATCGTCTACACATGACAAAGAGGCCATCTTTATGACATCTTTTTCTGGATTTCTTTTGATGGTTCCAGCATATGAGTTTTCGTTGTCATGCTGATCTTTATATACAATTGTATATGAGTGATCCTTCTTGTCATTCCAATCTACTACTCTAAATATCGCATTACGACCCAACCTGTCAATGCTCGCTTTCTGCTTCGCTTCACCATCGACCAATAG
>CAZXIE010000205.1:0-2059 GCA_964640065.1 uncultured Saprospiraceae bacterium | reverse complement strand
GGTTAGCTGGCACGACCTGTATGTCCTTTGATCCATTAAGCGCGAGTATCGGACAATTAATCTGAGAGAGATACTGCCGCGGTTGATATCTCAGAAAATATAGCATCCACTCATTCGACTGAAGGGCATTCATATTCATGGCGTAGAACATATCATTAGGCGCGATCTTTCGAGCCTGATCAGGATCCAGAGAGTTATAAAGAGCCTTTGCTAGTTGATTAATCTTCGCTTGCTTGTTTTTGAGTTCTCCTTCTTCTATAACAGCACCAAAGACTTTCTGGAGTCCACTTGCGTAAATATCCGCTTGCTCCTGCCCTATCTGCGCACCAAAAAACAATCGGTTTTGCTCAATCATCAGATCAATCACATCTAGGCCTGGACCTGCTAAGTAAATATGAAAACTTGCACCATTAACTAAGCTATCAGCTATCTGGGCAATCATACCACCTTCACTATGACCTAAGAATCCTATGGGTATCTCTCCGAGGCTGTCTTGGACAAATTCATATGCCGCTTTAGCATCATGAGCAAAGTCATAACTCGTGCTGCCCACCTGAGATCCTCCACTCTCACCCACTCCTCGATCATCATATCGTAAGACAGCCACTCCATGACTAGACAAGTGATCTGCTATAACTGCAAATGGCTTATGACCAAATATGGTTTCATCTCTATCTGATGGCCCTGAGCCCGAAAGGAATATCACCGCAGAAGAAATATCTGTTGGCTTACTTAAAGTGCCCGACAACTCTACGTCATCCTCAGCATTGTAAAAAACAACCTCTTTGGATTCATAAGCGTCAGAAAGATCCAAAGACTGTGGACGTTTTAACTTGGGTCGTTCTTTACCCCTGATGAGAATTGCTCTAGAACCACCTTCAAACGGTACGTCGATAAAAATCGAATCCTTCCCTGCTGGAGAAATATGTATCTCCTGATCATCCGCAGTGATCGTTACTAACTCTTCTGAGTACGACACATCTGTAAATGATTGCTCGACGATGCCTATCGCCGGTATATCGAGCACCAGTCTATCACTCTGTAACTCGATGGCAAGAGGAAAGTCATAAACTTCCCGATTAAGATATCCTCCCCACTTTCCTTGAAAGTAAGAAGAGTCATAAGGGACGTCAGGAGGACGAACTTCCGAAATAAAAGATGTATCGGTATGCGAAGAAGACTTACAGCTATATGCTAGGACTGCACCAAGAGTAATAAAAGCTAGATATAGATGGATTCTATTTTTTAGGATCCACATCCTTCATACTCTCTTTGAGCTCACTTTGTATGTTGGACTTTGCGTTATTGAACTCTCGTATACCAGAACCTAATCCTTTCATAAGTTCAGGTAATTTTTTGCCTCCAAAAAGCAAAAGAACGATGAGGCCTACAGCGATTAACTCGTAACCTCCTAAAAACCCAACTAAATACATAGAGTAATCCATAGCTATACATTTATCATTAGTATGACAAATTACGCTTAATCTACTGAGTATCACAATAGTAGTAGAGAAGTATTTGATTATCAAGGTATATGGTACATTTGCCATTCATCAAGAAAAAGTCATGAGTATTCTCGTAGTTGGGACAGTTGCTTTCGATACCATCCACACTCCACATGGTAGCGCAGAGATGGTTATTGGTGGATCTGGTCAGTATGCAGCATATGCTGCTAGTTACTTCCATAAAGACATCAATCTAGTTTCTATAGTTGGTGATGACTTTCCTGATGCTGAACTAAAAGAACTCAATAACAGAGGTGTAAAAACAGATGGCGTAAAGATCGTAGAAGGAGGCAAGTCCTTTTTCTGGGAAGGTCGATATCATGATAATATGAACGATCGCGATACCATCGTCACAGATCTTAATGTACTTGACGCATTTGACCCTATCCTTCCCGATAGCTACAAGTCGAGTGAATATATCATGCTTGGCAACTTAACACCCGATATACAGATTAGTGTTCTGGACCAATTGGCGGGCAAACCAAAAATCGTCATGCTCGACACGATGAATCTTTGGATTGATATAGCTCTCGATAAACTCAAAGAAGCGATCT
>CAZXIE010000204.1:0-2065 GCA_964640065.1 uncultured Saprospiraceae bacterium | reverse complement strand
TGGTGGGGGTTAGCGCGTGGATCTAAAAGAAATTCTTCATCTCTTCTATCCGAATCCAACTCCCCGAACACACTATTCTGACTTTGATACTCAGGTACAATCTTTTTCATCATACCAACAAGTGACATATCCGATGTTTCATCCAAACTGGAGACTAAGTCATTGATAGCCCTTTCGATCTGACTAAAGTCATACTGCCGTACTTTCGCTCTAGTGATCTTTGGGTGGTGCGTCTCGATCGAGTTCTCTTTTGTGGCTAGAAGTTCTTCATATAGCTTCTCACCAGGTCTAAGGCCTGTGTATTTGATCTCTATATCCTGACCTGGAGTAAGTCCACTCAACTGAATCATCTTAGTCGCCAGGTCAGCGATTTTCACTGGTTGACCCATGTCAAAAAGAAAGATCTCTCCTCCTTCTCCCATGGCACCGGCCTCTAGGACTAACTGACTAGCCTCTGGGATGGTCATAAAGTACCTAGTGATATCTTTGTGAGTGACCGTGATAGGTCCACCTTGTGCTATTTGCTTTTTAAATCTCGGTACTACAGAGCCGTTAGAACCAAGTACGTTACCAAAACGGGTAGTGATAAACTCTGTTCTACTCGAAGCATTAAATGATTGGATAAAGATCTCAGCGATTCGTTTTGATGCTCCCATTACATTTGTAGGGTTCACCGCCTTATCTGTTGAGACCATTACGAATTTCTCTACCTGATATACATCAGCAAGCATCGCTATGTTCTTCGTACCTCCTACATTAACACTGAGGGCCTCCCTTGGATAGGACTCCATGATGGGGACATGCTTATAAGCTGCTGCATGAAAGATGATATCTGGTTTGTATTGGTCGAATATCTTTACCATCCGTGGCATATCGGTCACATCCGCTATAATGGGGTGCACTTTCGTAAATGTCAGTTCTTCTCGACACTCAAGGTCTATTGCTACTAACGGTGATTCTGCTTCGTCTAGGATATATATCTGTCCAGGATCGTACTTAATAAGTTGTCTGACTATCTCACTACCTATAGAGCCAGCACCTCCTGTGATCATCACCTTCTTGCCTTTGTACTGCTTGGTGACATTGTCTTTATCTAAAGCAATAACTGGGCGATCCAAAAGATCTTCGATTTCTATCTCTCTTAACTGATTGATCTGAAAGTTCTCGTCAGCCCAGGCGGCTTGAAAAGGCACCTGAAGTACTTGGATGTTATGCTGTAAGCACAGGTCTACTATTTCGTTCTTTCGCTCTGATTTGATATTACGTATTGCGAATATGGCCTTGTCTATTTTATTTTCCTTTAACATATTCTCCAGTTCATCGGGCGATGAAACAGATATGCCATCTAAGCTTTTGTGTTGTATCGCCTTGTTGTCATCGAGGATACCAATCACATCATAAGTGCTCTTTATATCTTGTTTGATCAGGTTTCTGGTAATAGCTCCGAGTCGGCCAGCTCCTATGATGATAACATTGTCCTTAGCTATTTTCTCACCAAAGATCATCTGATACAACGAAGGCATCATCAATCGAAATGCCGCCATAAAAGCTAAAAGCAAGAAATAATCGATAAATAGTACAGACAAAGGTATCGCTACGCCATATGGTCTTAGCAGGATAGCTAAGCCTACTAACAGCAAGCTACCTCCTGTGACTGCATAAAAGACCTTTAGTACGTCAGAAGCTCCCGCAAATCTGATGATAACAGCGTAAGTTCTAAACCATCGAAAACTGGCAAGTCTGATAACTACGACAAGGGGAATGGCAAGTGAAAGGACTCCCAGAGCACTACTTATATCAAAATTAAAACGGAGGATACTCGCTAGGACGAGCGAGAGTATAGTAAAAGCTATGTCTGCTGCTAGAATAAGCAGTCTGGAAGCGTATGCGGACTTGGTGTATTGTAACACGACAGATATGGTTCAAAAACTCTGCCGTAAAGATAGGGTAAGTTAGGAGAGGATGGAATGACAATGAAAAATGAAGTACGAGTGATAAATGCCTTTTTGTGTAACTCAGGAGAGAAGTTCATGACTTCTTAACTTTATCACCTTAACCCTTACCC
>CAZXIE010000203.1:0-2118 GCA_964640065.1 uncultured Saprospiraceae bacterium | reverse complement strand
GGGACATCTCCGATGTCCTTTTTCTTGATAGAAAAAGAGTAATCAATTTTAATGAGCTCGGTGAGATCATACATTTGCAGAAACAATATTTGGATGGATTATACTGACATCGGAGATGTCGTGCATCCTTTTTCTTATGTGAAGAAACAGAACGACACCAAGGTGCGACATCTCCGATGTCCTTCTTCCTCATACTCGAATCATTTTGAACCTCCGACATCAATGATTTAGGAGAAATCAAACATTTGTAGGATAACAATTGGTTAAAAGAACCGACATCAGAGATGTCGTACATTCATCCAATCTTTTACACTCTTATATTTAAGACACTTTCAGTCGTCAGAGACTTCTGTCTCTGCTTTGACATTTGGTATTAGTACTACATATCAATGCGGGTTTCTACCTAATATATATCTGCTAGATCATCCTATGTTGTGCTTTCTGTAAGAGTTACATGGGGCAAGAGATACTAGAGCACATAAGTGTAGAGGCAATTAAAAGGATAAGTCTGATTCTTCTACTTTG
This sequence comes from uncultured Saprospiraceae bacterium, assembly GCA_964640065.1. Taxonomy (GTDB): domain Bacteria; phylum Bacteroidota; class Bacteroidia; order Chitinophagales; family Saprospiraceae; genus JAJRXG01. Next base: position 1,593 of record CAZXIE010000203.1, on the reverse strand, counting down.
TGGTATCGGTCTACCTTCTTTTGGGCAGTCACCCGCCAATCTACTGAGTGATGTCGTTCCATCTCATGGTTTTACTACTACCCTCGATATAGAACGTACTTTTAATAATGCCCGAAGACAAGAAGAGATACAACTTGGCCTCCCGACTAATGCCATCTCTAACCTGAACTTACCCAGTGATGCCGTCTGGGATAGCATGTCGGAAGAAGCGAAGATGCTCTACTTACTCAATGATGAACGAACAGCTCGGACTAACATCAACTATGGGTCGGGACCTGTTAAAGGTCTTCCCTTTACAGCGGTTGTCCAAGAAGTAGACGATGTGAGTAACGCTTACGCTCAGTCACTATTTATTAATGATGCCTTCACTCATACTTTGAATGGCACCAGTCCTTCTTCTAGACTAGGAGGTGCTATCTCAAACGCATGTACTGAGTTTACCTCTAGAAGTGAAAACTTATACGTCTCTGTAAGTACAGCTAATACGGGCTTTCCAAGAACTGTAGAAAGAGCTGTGTATGGTTTTAACTATGATGATGCTAGCTCAGCTTGGGGACATCGAGAGATGAATCTACTTCAAGATCTTGACCTCCAAGGAAGGCCTTGGGGATTTACTAATAATGAAGGAAGTCCAGCGTCTGAAGGTTATATCGGAGTAGGTGTCTATCGAGGCACTAATTATGGTGGATTTGGCAGTAACTGGCCATTTGGTGTGATGCTTGTCCTAAACTACATAGATCCATCTACTATATGTACTTTCACAATACTCGAAGGCGAAAGTAGCCTTGCGCCTGATCCTTGTGATGATCCTGTGATCTTAACTTCGATTTCAGATTCGGATGTCATTTCATCTGATGAGTCGATCACTCTTACTAGTGGAGCATCATTTGAGATGGCCACAACTATCTCATCTCAAGAGATTAATATCCTAAGAGGCTTCAGTGTGGATGTTGGCACTTGCATACAGATGATCAATGATGGATGTGATTATAATGGAACCTTTACGTGTGCAACTGATGAAACTGACGAATCGGATCAAAATGATATATCCGGTAGTGGCTCCTGTAGCTCACCCTTCATCTTCACATGTAATCTATCCCACGAAGGAAGTAATATAGGGCGCCCTAACATATGGAGCAGCTATGGGACTACTAGTAACTGGACAGGCGGAGAAGTTACCTATGAGATATCTCTGACTCCTGGAGAACGTCGAATGATAACACTCAGCAATCTCACCGCTGATCTAGATCTCTTCTTAGCTACTCGTTGTTCCTCTGATGCTGTCGCACTTAGCAGCACCTCTGTTGGGACAACCTCCGAATCTCTTACTTTTTCATCTTCTTCAGGTGGCACCTTCTATATAATTATAGATGGTTGGGCTGGAGCTCAAAGCAACTTCGTGATAGATATGACTTGCTCATCACAGCTCTCGGCTAGGGAGGTTAGTGCGAAGTCGTATGTAGTCATCCAGAAAGAAAAAGAGATGCAGGTGGTTGGTGATCCCTATGTAAGAAGACCTCGCTCTTAGACTACTTCACATGTGCGACATCTCCGATGTCGAGTTGGATTATTCGTCTTGCACTTTCTACAAAG
>CAZXIE010000202.1:0-2365 GCA_964640065.1 uncultured Saprospiraceae bacterium | reverse complement strand
TAGGAGTCAGAACCTGTACCTAGGTATAGGTTATAGATCCTCCGCGACCTAAGAATATATAACCGACAAAGAATATTTACGAAAGTGAAGCTCTAAAGGCTCTTTAAATTATACCTGATAGCACTCGATCCAAGGATCATCATCTTACTGGCGTCTGGCACCCTGATCCTCTTTTCTTTCACATCGGCAGCAGTGCACTTCTTGATCTTCTTGAGGAGTCTCTGATAATATTGGAAGGCTAGATAGACGCCTAGGCGAGTTCCTTTGGGAAGTTGACTGATACCGATAAGAGCTGCATCAAACTCTGCTTGTATCTCAGCCTCGATCTGCTCTTTGTCATCACAAGTAAAGTTGTCATATGCCACACCAGGAAAGTAGATTCTGCCGCGTTCTTGATAATCACTCTTGATGTCTCTGAGAAAATTGACCTTTTGGAAGGCACTTCCTAACTTCATGGCTGGAGACTTGAGTCTTTCGTATTCTTCAGTTTCACCTCTTACAAACACCTTCAGACACATCAGCCCTACCACTTCTGCTGAGCCAAATATGTATCGCTCATATGTCGGGCGATCGAAAGTGTTACTCTCAAGATCCATCTCCATACTATCGAGAAACCCATCGATCAGATCACGACCGATATCCCACTTTCTAACCACTTCTTGGAAAGCGTGGAGGATAGGGTTTAAGCTTATACCTCTATCTATAGCGCGATAAGTTTCCTGGCGAAACTCTTCAAATAACATCGCTTTATCATAGTCATGAAAAGTATCTACTATCTCATCTGCAAACCTTACAAAACCATAGATATTATAGATCGGCTCTCTAAACTCCTCGGCAAACATCTTGATGCCAAGAGAGAATGACGTACTATAACTGTTAGTAACCAGTTTGCTCGCGTCTCTACAGACTTTGTGATACAGCTCCATCATGACTTTGAGAGTGATCGGTGGAGAAACTTAGCCGCCACTTCACCAGAGATGAGCGATGGTGGCATACCTGGCCCCGGCGTCGTAAGCTGGCCTGCATAGAGGAGGTTATCTACTTTTTTACTTTTCATTTTTGGTTTTAAAAACGCAGTCTGCATCAGGGTGTTAGCGAGTCCATAAGCATTGCCTTTAAAGGAGTTATACACTTTCGTAAATTCTTCAACACAAAAGGTCTGCTTATATGCAATGTTATCACTTATATCAACACCGATGCGTGATTTAACTCTTGCGACCAATATATCAAAAAGCTCTTCATGCTTTTGCGGATTATCTTGGATTCCTGCCGAGATAGGTATCAAGAAAAATAGATTCTCCATGCCCTCAGGAGCTACACTAGGATCAGTCTTTGATGGGCAGCACACGTAAAACAAGGGTTGATCTGGCCACTCAAGGGTATCGTAGATCTGACTCGCATGGTGGTCAAAGTCCGTATCAAAGAAGAGATTATGATGTAGTAGGCCTTCTACCTTTTTATCTACTCCTACATAGAAGAGTAGAGAAGACGGAGCCATAGCTCTCTTCTCCCAGTAGTCATCACTGTATGACCTATAGAGCGGATCTATCAAAGAGGTCTCTGTATGATGATAATCAGCACTTGAGATGACAGCATCTACATCATGTGCGCCTCGGTCAGTGACGATATCCTTGATGTCGCGATGAGTGATGCGCAGTGACTGTACGGACTCGCCGAGTCGCATCTTGACACCTAGGCTCTCTGCTATCTTAGCCATCGCCTTTGGGATCTCGCACATGCCTCCCATCGGATACCAAGTACCTAGCTTGATATCAGCATAATTCATCAAGCTGTAGAGCGCCGGTGTATTACTTGGTTTTGCACCTAAAAACAATACCGGAAACTCTAGCATTTGTATCAACTTGGGATGCTTAAACCTACTTCTGATCTCCTTAGAAATACTCTTGAAGAGATCGATCTTCATGAAACTTGACAACACTCTTCGATCCATGAACTCGGTCAACTTCAATGATGGCTTATGAACATAATCAGTCATCCCGACTTCATACTTGTAGGCAGCATCTTTCAAGAAGGCATCTAAGTGCTTAGCACTCCCCTCTTCATAGGATTCGAATATCCCCTGAAGCTCCTTGTACGTAGCTGGTACTCTGAAGATATCTCCATCACCATAGATGATCTGATAAGATGGATCTAACCTGACGAGCTCATAAAAGTCGCTACTCGTATGTCCGAACTGAGCAAAAAATCGCTCAAAGACATCAGGCATCCAGTACCATGACGGCCCCATATCGAAGGTGAAACCTTCTGCTTCTATGGTACGACATCTACCACCTGGCGCTCGATGCTTATCTATCAATGTAACCTCATGCCCTTCCTTGGCAAGAAAACACGATGCAGCTAATCC
>CAZXIE010000201.1:0-2375 GCA_964640065.1 uncultured Saprospiraceae bacterium | reverse complement strand
AGATCCGAGCTAGAACCTCTCCTCTTGCGTGTCCGTTATAAGACCATAAGATCTACACTAATGGCAACACGAAGAAAGAAGAAAGCGATAACCTCTGCAGAGATCATCGAGAAGTACATGACTTATCGACTAGAGTCGGATGGAAGTCCTTCTAATGTCTATAAGTTCTGCAAAGAAGCTGGGATAGATGAGACAGCGTTTTATGCGGAATTTGGTTCTCTACATGCGATCGACAGACATATCTGGGATAGCCTACTGGCCACGTCGATAGCGACTGCATCTAAAGACAAGACTTTCGGTGAGTTTACTGATCAAGAGAAGTTGCTTTCAGTCTTATACGTCTTCTTCGAAAATCTCACACTCAACAGAAGTTATGTCCTGCTTAACTTAGATCATAATCGATCATTAAGAGATAAGGTCGAGCTCTTCAAACACATGAAGAAGACCTTTGGACAGTTCATAGATGAAGTCTTCGAAGGTAATCGAATGGACATGATGAGATCTGAAGTGAAGAGACTTGATGATGCCAGAAAACGAGCGTACCGAGAAGGATTTTGGACACAGTTGGTGTTCTTGATCGAGTTCTGGAGAAAGGATGATTCTAAGGGATTTGAAAAAACAGATATCGCTATAGAGAAGTCAGTGAGAGCCGCGATGGATCTGCTCGATACTTCTCCTTTCAGTAGTATCATCGACTTTGGGAAGTTCTTGTGGAAAGAAAGCGCTAGAGCTTTTTAGAAAAAAGAAAGATCCATATCCCATGAAAACAACAGATAACATCCCAGTCGGCAAAATCAAAAGAGCCGGTACGATCCTGAAGACAGGTCTGAAAGTAGGGAGGAACTATGCGTCTTACTACGGTAAGAAGCTGATAGACTCCGAGACCACCAAGGACGACCTTGATAAGAATAATGCCACCGACATCATGGATAGCTTGCAAAAACTAAAGGGTGGAGGACTCAAGGTTGCTCAGATGTTGAGCATGGAAGAAAACCTACTTCCCCAGGCATATATCGATCAGTTTTCTCTTGCGCAGTTTTCAGTGCCACCGCTATCAGCACCTTTAGTAAAGAAGACTTTCGTCAAATACTTTGGAAAGCCGCCAGAGGAGGTGTTCGACACCTTTGATTATAAAAGTCGACATGCTGCGAGCATCGGTCAAGTGCATGAAGCATGGCTCGATGGACAAAAGTTAGCTGTAAAAATCCAATACCCTGGCATAGGCGCATCTATCCAGTCTGATCTTGCCATGCTCAAGCCGATGGCTAGCAGAATCCTAAGATTGAATCTGAGTGATGCTGACAAATACTTTCAAGAGGTAGAATCCAAACTCATAGAAGAAACAGATTATAATCTCGAATTAGAGAATAGCATGGAGTTATCTGCAGCCTGTGCGGATATGCAAGACATCGTCTTTCCAAGTTACCTGCCGGAGTATAGTAATGAGCGCATCATCACGATGGAGTGGATAGAAGGTGAGCACTTATCAGAATTTGTAAAAAGAGATCACCCCCAAGAAGAACTCGACAGACTTGCTCAGCTACTTTGGAATTTTTATACTTATCAAGTTCATATCCTAAAGAAGGTACATGCCGATCCTCATCCTGGTAATATTCTAATTACAAAAGAAGGGAAGTTAGCAATCATCGACTTTGGTTGTGTCAAAGAACTGCCACTAGATTTTTATCATCCATATGCCGAGTTGCTCGAGCCTGGCATCCTAGACCAGAAAGAAAAATTTATAGATATACTAACGCGGCTAGAAATCTTTTTGCCGGATGATGGGCCTAAGGAGTTCAAGTATTTTCACGATATGTTTTATCAGATGCTTTCTATGGCTCTAAAGCCATATCAAGAAGGAGTTTTTGATTTTGGAGATGACGACTTTTTCAAAGAGATGTCTGCTATGGGCGAGCGCATGTCTAAAGAGTCGCTGATGTCCGAGTATAAACCGAATCGTGGGTCGAAGCACTTTATCTATGTGAATCGTACATTTTTTGGATTGTACAATCTGCTTCATATGCTCAGAGGAGAAGTAGATACAAGAGCGATCGAATTTGCAGAAGCTATAGTTTAGAAAGAGCTTGTTTATACACTTGTAAAGTGCGAGTAATATCCTCTTCAGTAGTCGCCCAAGAACAAAGACTATTTCTAATGGCTCTTTTGCCTAACCAAGTTGTACCTCCAAGCCAGAGTACTCCAGAAGATTGAAGATAAGCTGTTATCTGATCAGTCAGTTCATCGCTTTCATGTCTGACTAGTACTTGGTTAAAGACGACTTCATTGAGCAGGTGTAATCCAAGTTCTTGAAGACCTTCGGCCAATTGTAAAGATCGTTCGTGCATATTATCGACCATCTCCTCTATGCCTGTCTT
>CAZXIE010000200.1:0-2551 GCA_964640065.1 uncultured Saprospiraceae bacterium | reverse complement strand
CTTGAAAAATTTGTTAATCAAAATGAAAAAATAGATCCATTGATTAAGGTAGCTATCATGCACTATCAATTTGAAGCGATCCATCCTTTTGCTGATGGAAACGGAAGAGCGGGTAGAATACTACTTCTATTATATCTCAAGCTTGAAGGACTGCTAGATATACCCGCCATCTATATGAGTGAGTATATCATAGACAACAAACCAAAATACTATAGATACCTAAGAGAAGTAACTGAGAAGTCGAACTGGGAAAACTACATCATGTATATGTTGGACATGATAGAGGTAACATCTATCAACGTAGTCAAAAAGCTGGAATCAATACTCCAGCTCATGACGGAGATAGAAATGAAGATTAAGAAACATAAGCCAAAGCTCTATAACAAAGAGCTATTAGAAATCATCTTTAAGTTGCCTTACACTAAAAGAAAACATCTGATAGATGCGAAGCTTGGTACTTCTAAGACGGTTGGTAATTACTTGAACCAATTAGAAGAGATAGGTGTGTTGAAATCTAAGAAAGTCGGAAAGGAGAAACTCTATATCAACTTTGAGTTGATGAGGGTTTTGGATTGAGCGTTATAATCATACAAGCGAATATAAAATGAAGCCTTCCTATTCGACCAACCCAGCCTCAGACACAAGAAGTAACAACGCCAGCTGTATAGCTTTATGGCCATCCTTATTGAGCCACCATTCATCTAGTGAGTGTGCATATGCTCCGACACCTCCACGACCGATCGTGACGGCAGGAATACCAAGACTTATCGGGACGTTAGAGTTAGTGCTGCCTCGTGTGAGTTGAGGGCGCTTACCCATAGCGGCAGTGGATGCTAAAGCTCGCTGGATAAGAGGTAAGTCAGAAGATAGCTCACCGGACGGGCGATTACCGATCATGTCGATAGCTACTGCTAGGTCTTCTCCTATTCGCTTTCTTGCATTCTGGGCATCCAGTGCTTCTTCTACGGATACTTCTAATAGTTGCTTGAGTGTATCTAGTCTTGCGGGATCTATAGATCGAGTATCGATCTCCATCTTTGATTCATAGGGGATAGAATTTACGGAAGTGCCACCACCGATGACTCCGATATTATAAGATGTCCTTGGTCCTGCGGAAGTATACTGGTCAGCTCTTTCGACAAATCTATTGATGGCATCTCCCAAAGCATGATGTGGATTAACAAGTCCAAAAGCTCCCCAGGAGTGCCCTCCTGGGCCACTGAAGGTGACCCGATATCTATAGGATCCAAGCCCCTTAGTATTCACTCGCCCGACATCACCACCATCGATGGAGATCCAACTGTTGATATCAGGTCCATCAGTTCTGAAGAGGTGCTTGACTCCTCGCAAGTCACCTAATCCTTCTTCCCCTACACTTGCGATAATCAAAACATTATCACGAAAGCGAAGACTTTTGTCATTGATCGTTTTCGTGATAGCTAGTAGCATGGCCAAGCCTCTGGTATCATCCCCGATGCCCGGTGCGAAGAGTGTGTCGTTTTTGATCTTCACTTTTACATCTGTTCCTTTCGGAAATACCGTATCCAAGTGAGCGTCTAGTGCCACGGTCTTAGACCCAACGGTACCAGTGATGCGACCTATGACATTGCCTACTTCATCTATATGTACATCAGTTACGCCAGTCTCTTTGAGCATCTTCATGAAGAGTATTGCCCTTTCATCTTCCATAAAGGGAGGCGCCTCTACTTCGTTGAGTGTGATGTGATCATCGATCGTTTGCTCTTCTAGTGATACAATGTGATCAAAAGCTGATTGGACCTGAGGGTGATCTGTCAAAGACGTAACCGAAGTTTTATACTTCGGTGCGATCGTATAATCAACTTGTGCGGAAGAGGGTATAGAAAAGAGAATGCATCCTATCACATGAAGAGCAAGTTGTTTTCTCATAGTAGTACGTTCTTAGAACTACAAGATACGCTACTCTCTATGATGCTAAAAATAGTTGTCTTCACTCCTTTTTTGAATTCCTTCTATCTTGGGTTATAACCATCGTCACCCACTATGAGAAGTACTGTTATTTCTTTACTCGCACTTTCGATTTTTTGGTGGTATCCTAATGATTACGGATATGCCCAAAGTCAAACTCTCGATAGTCTTCTGTCATCTGTCAAGTATCGGAATATCGGCCCCTTCAGAGGTGGTAGATCGGTTACTTCTTCTGGTGTAATTGGCGATCCATTGACTTATTATATGGGTATCACTGGTGGCGGTCTTTGGAAAACTGAAGATGCAGGTCAGCACTGGCTCAACATATCAGATGGATACTTTAAAACGGGATCTGTAGGTGCGATCGCAGTCTCCGAATCTAATCCAAGTGTTTTGTATTGTGGCATGGGTGAGCATGCCCCGCGTGGCGTCATGACCCACCATGGAGATGGCGTTTATAAGTCCATCGATGCTGGCAAGACTTGGAAGCATATGGGACTCACTAAGACACAACACATATCGAGGATTGAGATCCATCCTACCAACCCTGACATTGTATACGTCGCTGCTCAAGGAGCTCTCTACGGACCATCTGAAGAAAGAG
>CAZXIE010000199.1:0-2628 GCA_964640065.1 uncultured Saprospiraceae bacterium | reverse complement strand
CTCCATAAGCGATGCCATCTTCAACCCTGATGTCTTGATGTTGCATGACATAGTTCTCGTGTGCTTCCATGATGCGCACTCCGGCCATACCTTCATCGTTGAAAGGGCGATGATGCCCGCCACGTCCAAACCTGTCGAGACGATAGATCATCAGAGGGTTCATCTCGGGCATATATCTCTTTACCGTGCCATGGATGTACCTCGCAAGCTGTCGAGAGTCTCCATCGACCTCGCCGCCATAGAAGCGCTTCCAGATCCTGCGTCTTTCATCTTCATCTGGTGGCCCTGCTTCACTGAATATTCTAAATGTTCGATTATCTATGACACCATCTATGCCATGGATATTGCCGATCATATCATTATTCAAGATGCCGATTACATCCCATCCATCTTCCTTAATCTGCTTGGCCATGATCTTACCTCCAAAGAGTCCTTGCTCCTCGCCAGATAAACCAACTAGTACGATGCTACTTTCGAAGTCATACTTGCTAAGAACGCGCGCGGCTTCGATGACACCCGCCATACCCGAAGCGTTATCATTGGCACCAGGAGAGGCGTCAGTATAATTAAGAGGATCGCTAATCCTAGAGTCGATATCTCCTGACATGATGATGTAGCGGTTAGGGTAGCGAGTCCCTCTTTTGATAGCAAGGACATTGACTATGTTGGTAGTATCTGGGATACGCCGACTTTCGCCAGGTAATATGACTCCACTCAGATATGACACCTCTAAGCATCCACTGCAGTTGGCAGATATACTTTCCATCTCTTGCTTGATCCACCGTCTCGCAGCTCCTATACCACGAGTCTGGGAGACTGTATCCGAGAGAGTATGACGCGTGCCAAAACTCACTAACTTTTCGATGTCTTTTTGTATGCGATCAGCCGAGACAGCATCTATCATATCGTAGAGTCTGAGGTCATCACCTTGTGGTGGTTGAGTCTGTCCACTTACGTAAATGAAACACCCCAAGAGCAACAGTGTGCTGATTATCCTTATCATATCGCTAGCTTTATCAGTAGGGAAGGTATGATAAATAGGAAAATGAAAGGGCGACTCACCCTAAAGCATTAATGTTTCAATTCATAAAGAGCCTAAAACAAATACCGTAAGCCTGTCCTCACTCCAAAGAAATCTCTAGAAAGCTGGAGGGCTGATTGGCTGACGAGATAAGAGCTGCTATTGAAGCGATACCTCGGGCTGATATAAAGCTCCCAGTTAGGGCCAAGTCCATAGTTGAGATTGATGCCGCCTTCTAGAGCTACTCCTATTCTTGGTCTGATATACTGATCTTGATTACTGGCAGTTACGACTTGGAGTGTTCCATCGGAAGTGAGAAATCTACCTCTATATGTCAGAGATAGATTGAACACTCCAGTTGCTACGGCTTCGATGTTCCATCTGTCTTTTTGCATGACCTGATAACTGACTTGAACTGGAAGGTTGATCAGTTCAGTTGTAACCGCATGGGCGATCGTCCTATCAAAAGTAGTAACAGATGTGACGGAATCACCTACCCACACGATTTCATTATTTTGATCAAAAAAGAAAAATGCCATTGGGTCAAAGATGGTTGAGGTCTCGGTGATGGTTTGCTTAGATTGGTATTGAGATTCTATACGTTGATACTCCAACCCAATTGAAGCACCTATCCCATTTGTCCAATAGTTGCCTATCGCAAATCCTCCAGATAAAGAAGATACAGGATTGAATCCTTCATTGAAGTCTGCTAAGTATTGCGTTTGATCTGCTGCGAACGGAGCAAGGGAGATCACCTCTCTTGGTACTGCTATCGTCCCATACGCTTCTACAAATGGATTGAATCTTACTTTGTCGATTTCGCATTTTTCCATTCTACCATTTTTGAATGCAGGAGGCGATATCTGTCGTTCTAATGGAGTTAGTGGCAGGGTAGTCAATTGTTGTAATTGGTTCTTCGAAAGAGACCTTGATATAAGTATAGCATCGCTTAAGCTCTTGTCTTGAGGCCGTATGTTGGGTAATACTAAATGATCAGTGGTCTTTTGAAAGTTTTGATTAGCAGCAAGTGTGACTTGGGTGGTTTGCTCAAAGTAGGTGCGACTTCTTTCTCTAAGGTCACTAGGTTGAAGCCGCACGGACTTAAAGGGTTCTTGATTCTCTTTTATTAGATGGCTCTTGTTACTTGCCATATCTATAATTGCTGCTTCGTTTACGTCCGAGATATTAACTGTTTTTTTGGCAGCGTTAATTTCTGTTGTGCCTTGGCTAGTCTGTTCAGTGTTTCTTATTGTAAGTTGGGCGGATAAGGTGTCTGTTTTTGAATCTCTTGTTTCTTGTTGGTCATTTATTTCTACCGAAGAAGACAAAGCCTCCTGCAGGTTTTCTTTTTCATTATGATAGACTTCATTTGTACTGATGAGGGCATTCAGTAGAAATGCACCACCTATAATGAGAAAGATGATGATGCCACCTCTTCTTTTCTTCTGAGGTGTAGATATCTTTTTCCAAAGACTCTCGGGATCGCGCACTTCGACCTCATGCTTATCGAAGTGATTTTGAAATAATTGATCTATATCCTTAGGAGACTTTTCCATAAGTCTTATTTTAAAATGATAGATTTAAGAAGAGATCTGGATCTTGCAAGT
>CAZXIE010000198.1:0-2698 GCA_964640065.1 uncultured Saprospiraceae bacterium | reverse complement strand
CCCCCGCCAGCGGGGGACAGCATATATCCCCCTTTGGAGGGGGATAAAGGGGGAGGAAAAAGTTGAGCATATGCCTCACAAAAAGGACATGAGCAGTATGATTTTTTTAAAAGTCCACCCCCTGCACCCCCGCCAGCGGGATGAACGAATTGAACTCCGAAGGGCATCGTCCAAGGGGACGATGATGAAGAGAACGGCGAAAGCCGCTAGTAGTATGATATTAAAAGTCAACCCATTACAGTGATAAAAGACCTCCTAAACAATAGAATCAGCGGCGTAAGCTTAAGCCTTCTCGCCTTGATGGCTTTGCTGTTAGTGCCTGTAGCGATCGATGATGTCAGGTATATCTTTCTTTCACTTTTCGTAACGGGATATCTTACTTGGCACTTGATTTCAGATGAGACCTCTCGAGTACCAGTATTGAAGTTTGTTGTTCCGATGGCGCTCTTTTGCCTTTTGGCAATTTTATCTTTTTTCTGGACTGATGATATATCTCAGGCTCTAAGACATAGCTTTATATGGAGTATTTTTATACTCTACGCTTTAGTGATCTTCACTCATCACAAGAAGGAAGCTGATTTTGGCCGACAACTGGCGAAGCTTTTTTCTTATCTATTTGGACTGTTAATTCTACTCCATCTTGGTGCTCTTAATTTTGAGATTTCTCTTGATCGAGATTGGAATGAACTGATGTCTAAGGGTAAAAATTACACGACAACTTTACTTACCGTACTTTCTCCTTATCTCCTTTTTTATCCTTCTAAGAGCCAGTTCATACGATTCTCCAAGATTATTTCGATCATACTACTGGCTAACATACTTTTCCTCACCGGAGCTCGTGGTGCCCTATTAGCCTTTATCATCATCGTGTTTATAAAGCTGTGGAATTTTTATGCTCATACAGCTTGGCGCTTCTTTGGGGCTATCGCAGGATTCGCTGTTATTATAGCTGGGATCTACTTACTGAATACCAGTACTGCGACTACTGATTTCACTTTCGTAAATGAATATCGACAAGAACTTGAGTCCAGAGTTCGGATGAACAAAAACTCTTTAAAGAGTATCCAAGAAAAACCTTTAGTAGGTGTTGGTGCAGGACACTGGGCTCGCGAAATCTATAAATATGGAATAGGGGATGTTGCACCTCTTAATGACAAAAATGAAATAATTAGATACCGCAGTCACAACGGATATTTTAAGATAGCGGTTGAGTATGGCCTGTTAGGCTTTTGTTTGTTTTTCCTTCCGATCATAATGACCCTCTTCAGATATAGGAATCGTTGGACAGAACTCACTGGCATACAAAAAGGAGCTTGGACAAGTTTGGCTGCGTGGCTGATAGTCATCTTCTTTTATGCCACAGCTGTGCCATATTCATATTTCTTTAGTGGTATAACCTTGGTTGGATTTACAAGCTTGGGTCTATTATTTCCTTCTAAAACCGAAGATGCTAAGGGCAAAAAATTCGTCGGCATTATAGCGATCGTTTTGGCTGTTCTGTGTGCGCTGTGGTTTTCATTTACGAAAGTGTGTCACTCGTCTTACCAAAAGGCTGAGCGACTAGAACAGCAAGGCAAGTACAAAGAGGCTTTTGAGATTTATGAGGAATTATATAACAACGTATTTTTTGCTTCTGCAGATTATCAAAGGTCGGTTGACTTGAGACTCGCGGAGCTATCTGTTGAGTTAGGTCAAGTAGAGAATGCGGCACTATACTATGAACGAGGACTAACAGTGATGCCGCATAGTTCTGTGTTGTTGTCTTCATATATCGATTATCTAGGTCAGTTTGATTCCGATTCTGATCGATTACCCCAGATAAAAGAGAGACTCAGACGGATTCAGCCTAATCTAGTTAGCAAGTAGACTTCACTTGCGTAAATAGCTTAATTTTATGGCTCCTAGATCGTATAAAGCATGTTCCTATTATCAAAGGAAGAGATGGATGTTTCTCAGCTCTCTAAACGTATGTTTTGGGATACTCCTTTGGAGAATATAGACCCAGTAAAGCATAGTCGGTGGATAGTGGAGAGAGTGATGGGATACGGAAAGTATGAAGATTGGAACTTAATAAAGACATGGTATGGTAAAGAAGGCCTAAAGTCAATAGTCGTAAATTCTAGGGTTCTTGATGCAGTGAACGTATCTTTTTTATGCGTTGTTCTGGGTCTTAAAAAAGAAAATTTCAGATGTTACACAGAGAGACTGTTACATCCCAACTTATGGACGTCCTAGAAGTCTTGATGACTTCATCTGAACTAAATGATCTTCGATTGGTCGGAGGAACAGCTTTGGCTCTTCAGTTAGGTCATCGAAATTCGGTTGACATTGATCTTTTTGGCTCTCATCAATACTCGTCTTCTGAACTGGATATCATCATTTCAAAAATGCTTAGTCCTCAAAGTCAAAAAGGCGGAGACACGATTAAAGCTTACATCGTAGATGGTGTCAAAGTCGATATAGTCAAGTATCACTACGCATGGTTAGATCCTCAGGTGATCATACAAGGTATCCGCATGGCATCTATCAAAGATATAGCAGCCATGAAGGTGGCAGCGATCACTAATCGAGGATCGAAAAAGGATTTTGTTGATCTCTATGTTCTTCTTCAGCACTTTTCTTTAGAGGAAATTATGTCATTTTATCTAGAGAAAATAAAGGATGGTAACAAGTGGCTGGCTCTTCGGAGTATCACATA
>CAZXIE010000197.1:0-2780 GCA_964640065.1 uncultured Saprospiraceae bacterium | reverse complement strand
ATTGTTCGTCTAAAAGATGATAAGCGACCATACTAAGCCGAATACAAAACATATCTTACTCGTTCTAACCAAGCAATAAACCTCCATATGAAATTCGCGATAAGCCTTGTTATAGTTTGCGTCTTGAGTAGCCTTACGGCTTCTGAACTTAACGCTCAAAGCACGCTTCTGCTACGCCAGCCCACATTGTCTGATGACCATGTTGTCTTTGTCTACGCCGATGATCTTTGGGTTGCAGATCGTACTGGGGGTGATGCGCGCCGACTCACTTCTCATGAAGGAACAGAAAGCTATCCGCATTTTAATCAAGATGGTTCGATGGTGGCATTTACAGGAGAGTATGGCGGTAATACTGATGTCTACAGCGTCCCCATCGAAGGAGGTATCCCTCAGCGATTGACTTGGCACCCTGGTGCTGATGTAGTCCAAGGATGGACGCCAGATGGCGAGATCATATTTAGATCTTCTCGGATGTCTCATCCGACGGAGACTAATTCATTCTATCAGGTAAGTATGTCAGGAGGTCTTCCCACTTCCGTAAATGTAACTCGTGCAGCCTACGGCGAACTCTCACCTGACGGCAGTAAACTAGCTTATACACCGATCACTTCATGGGATGCCGAATGGAGAAACTATAGAGGAGGACAAGCGATGCCTATCTGGATACAAGATGTAGAGACCGGCCAGTTGGATCGTACACCACAGCCTGATGGCGAGCGGCATGTTGACCCAGTATGGATGGGAGATGTCGTGTACTATATCTCAGAAAGAGACTATGCTGCCAATATCTGGTCATACGATACGCAGTCTAAAGAAGAAAATCAGATCACTGAGCATAAGGTGTTTGACGTAAAGAGTTTGGATGTGCATGGAGATGATATCGTCTATGAACAAGGAGGGCAACTACACTTGATCGAAGGTCCGTCGGGCTTATCTCAGCCTTTAGAGATCACTGTCCGAGGTGATATGAATTACTCCATACCAAGATGGAACGATGTATCCGCTAATAATATCAACCACGCTAGTCTATCTCCTAATGGAAAAAGGGCCATCATGGAATATCGTGGAGAGATCATCACCATCCCCAAAGATGATGGTTCAGCAAGGACACTTACTACTAGCTCAGGCTATGCAGATCGGACACCGACATGGAGTCCTAAGGGAGATTATGTCGCTTGGTTTAGTGACGAATCAGGAGAGTACAAACTGGTCATAGCAGATCAGTTCGGAGAAGTACAGAAGGAAATGACTATCCCTTCTAACACATTTTACTTTCAGCCTGATTGGTCGGCAGATGGTGAGAAGTTGGCATTCACAGATACACATTATAACATTTGGTATGTAGACCTGGTAAGTGAAACATTTACGAAAGTGGATACAGATAGATATGCGCATCCTAATAGATCTATGAACCCAATCTGGTCACCTGATAGCAGATATATCGCATATGCTAAGCAGCAAGAGAGTCACTATAAGGCGATCTTTGTCTATGATACGAAGACAAGCACGACGCATCAGATAACAGAGTCCCTGGCAGATGCTGTGGATCCCATATTTGATCAGTCGGGGGATTATCTCTACTTCCTAGCGAGCACAGATTATGGGCTTAACTCTGGGTGGTTGGATATGAGTTCTTATGACCCTGATGTGTCGCGGTCGCTATATGTGTCTGTGCTTCATAAAGACGGCATATCACCTTTTTTGCCGACGAGTGATGAGGAAGAAGGAGAGAAGGAAGAAGGAGAGAAGGAAGAAGAGGAAGCTAAAGAAACTGAAGAGACGAGTAAGCCAATCGACTTCGCTGGTATCGTCCAAAGAGTCGTAGCAGCACCTGATGCCACTGGAGCATATGTAGGTCTTTATAGGGCACCAGCTGGGAAGGTAGTCGTGATAGAAGGAGATCAAGGACCTCCTTCGGCCAAAATCTATGATACAAAAGAAGCGAAGATGGATGAGTTTACATCGTCTTTGAGAAACTTTGTCACCTCTTATGATGGAGCATATGCTCTCTATCAACAAGGAGGTGGATGGAGCATATCTAAGATCGGAAAGGCAGATCCATCTAAAGATAGATTGACTATCGATCACCAGATCTTGATTGATCCACAGGAAGAGTATCATCAGATATTTAAAGAAGGATGGAGATTTATGCGCGACTTCTTGTATGTGGATAATGTACATGGTGCGCCATGGGATAAAGTCTGGGAGTGGTACTCGCCATGGATCAATCACGTGCGCCACAGAACTGATCTAAACTATGTAGTCGATATCATGAGTGGCGAGGTTGCGATAGGTCATTCTTATGTGTCTGGGGGAGACCTGCCAGATATAGATGACGTTGGTGTCGGGTTACTAGGAGCAGACTATGAGATCGATGTAAAAGGATATCGCATTTCGAAAATATACAATGGAGAACAATGGAATCCCGACACGTATGCTCCACTTGCTACTATCGGGTTAACCATAGAAGAAGGCGATTATATCACTGCCATCAATGGTCGATCACTTAGCTCTGAGGATAACATCTATCGCGCCATGGAAGGTCTTGCAGGCGAACATGTTCGCTTGACAGTCATACCATCTTTGGGAGGAGAAGCTACCACTCATCTTGTCAAAACAGTGAGGAGTGAAAGAGCTCTCAGAACGGTCGACTGGATGGAAGAAAACCGAAGAAAGGTAGATGAGATGTCAGGTGGAGAACTTGCTTACGTCTGGGTGCCGAATACTAGTGGTAGGGGCTTCACGAACTTTAACCGTTACTTCTTTTCGCAGCAGGACAA
>CAZXIE010000196.1:0-2886 GCA_964640065.1 uncultured Saprospiraceae bacterium | reverse complement strand
AGTTATCAGTTTTGTAGGATATGAGGATGTTCGCTTGGAACCAAAGGGAGGTTAATGGGCTAAAGAGCTAATGGGCTAATGGGCTAATGGGCTAATGGGCAATGAGCTAATTTGGGAATTAGCAAATGAGAGAGTCAGCGAATGCTTTCTAATCTGTAAATCTGGTTTGCGAACGGTCATCTCCATTTATCAATTTAGGTGTTGCGTTGAGCGTCTCGCTCAAGGCTATGATGTAGCCATCTCGTTGCAAAGTACTTTTTGACCTCTTGAGCGAGAAGCTCAAGACAACTATTCTAGTTTGAGTATGATCCTTAGATCACTTGCTTCTCTAAAATAACACATACCCTGTGCAGCGTTTCAAGGGTTGGAAGTTTTATAGTAGTAGAAAAAAGAATTATCCAATGAAACAGATAGCATCTTCTCCTAGACAACTTCTCCTTCTAGCTCTTTCCTTGTTCCTTTTAGTCTCTTGTGCAGATGAGGGCATCATCGATGAGTCACCAAGAGTAACTACTCCCGAACCACAAGAATTAGTCACTTCCACATTATATGGTCGAGTGATCGATGAACAAGATCAACCCATAGCAGATGCCTCGGTAACTTATAAATCAGGTCTCGCTCCTCAGCAGGTACGAACTGATGAGCTCGGATACTTTACCATACCGAATACAGACAACAAAGGTCGCGCTGCCTTTATCAGTATAACCTCTCCAGGGAAATTCGAAGCATTTCGAAGATTCTCTCTTCTGGCAGATCGCACCAACTATACCGAAGTTAAAATGATGGAGCGTAGCATCATAGGGACTATTGATGCAGCCATCGGTGGGCAAGTAAATCATGCTAGTGGAGCTTCTGTAGATCTACCAGCAGGAGGAATCATCACAAGTCAGAACACGACTTACCAAGGAGATGTGGATGTAGCGATGACATGGATCGACCCAAGCCTAGATGATCTTGCACAACGGATGGTCGGTGACTTAAGTGGTATCGATGAGGATGGCAATACTAGATCACTGAGTACGATGGGTATGCTCCAAGTAGAACTTATCGGAGAAGGCGGTGAACTACTTAATCTTGGTGAAGGAGAAAGTGCTACTCTTACCTTTCCTATACCACAAGAACTGATGGCTTCCGCGACACCCATGATTCCACTTTGGAGTTATGATGAGAATGCTGGCACATGGATGCAAGAAGGCAATGCCGTGCTCGAAGGATCAAACTACATAGGAGAGGCCAGTCACTTCAGTAGTTGGAATGTGGACTTCATGACCGACCCAATAGAAATCACAGGACGTGTAGTATGGCCCACAGAAGATGATAATGGTGAAGAATCAGAAACCGGAGGCACCTACCTACAGGTATACGTATGTAGTGAACTCATAGGAAGAAAAGGAGGATGGCTTTGTGATGATGGTTCGTTCAGATTTTACAACTTCCCTAAAGACGAGCGGTTCCAATTAAAAGTAACTGATAAATGTGGCAACAATATATTTCAAGAATCATATGGCCCCTTCTCTACCGACGAAGATCTCGGCACTATATCCGTAGGGGGCGACAACTCATCACTTGTCCACATATCGGGCAATGCTATCACTTGTGATGGAGATCCAGTATCTGACGGCGTAGTACTCATCAGTCAGGGAGAAAATCTTGACAAATTTCCACTCAATGATGATGGTACTTTTGACATAGGATATGCATACTGTCCTGATATCGTTATAGGAGTAGAAATAGTAGACTTAGACGCTAATCAAATATCAGCTGAACTCATAGTCATGCCGGGAGAAACTAGTGCTATGTTTTCTGACATTAGCGCCTGTGAAGAACTTGAAACATTTATAATTTTTACTATTGAAGGGATAGACACGATTAGCCTATTTACTGAGAATTACATTTTCCTTCCTAGTACTGATCCTGCAGATATCGAAATTTATACAATGATACATGGAGATGAAACGACGACAGAGAGATCGTTCCTCTTTTCAGTCTTTAGTCTTCCTCTGGATTTTGAGATGAATCCAGAAATGAGTCTTGCTGATGTAGTCTTTGATGACTTCGCATATGTTGGAGGAGATCTTTCTTGTGTCAAAGGCGCGCTAAGAACTATGACTGTCACCTTTGAAACCTTTGACAACAGGGTCGGTGGTATCGCTAGAGGCACCTTTGAAGGAGAGATAAGTTGTGATGAAGAAGGAGGGAATAATAATGTAACAGGAAGGATAAGTGGAAGCTTCAAAGTTCCTTTCAGAGAAATATAAATTATCAAGAATTAACTTTTATAAAACTCGATAACGTGCAACAAGTCGCGATATCGAATTCTAAGCATGAATTTTAAGACGCTCATATATCAGTCAAAAGAAGGCGATCAAAAAGCACAAAAGATGCTTTTTGATCACTCTTATACTAAGCTGAATAGCGTTGCTATGAGATATGCAGTTGACACTTCACTAGCCGAAGACATCTTGCAGGAGACTTATATACGCATATTCAAAAATCTCCATCAACTAGAATACATCAATGAAGCCTCTACCCTAGCCTGGATGAAAAGAATCACTGCTACCGAAGCACTGCGTCTCATCAAAAAAAGGAAGAAGTGGCTTCAAGATGACCAGCAAATTCAAAATACCCATACTGTTTCTTCTACCGCATTTGCACAAGACGATTTATTATACGCTTTAACAGTACTCTCTCCGAGACAGAGAATTGTATTCAATCTCTATGCTATAGAGGGTTATAGCCATAAGGAAATAGCTCAGAAAATCGATATCGCCGAAAGCTCTTCAAGATCAATACTTGCAAGATCCAGATCTCTTCTTAAATCTATCATTTTAAAAAATAAGACTTATGGAAAAGTCTCCTAAGGATATAGATCAATTATTTCAAAAT
>CAZXIE010000195.1:0-3261 GCA_964640065.1 uncultured Saprospiraceae bacterium | reverse complement strand
GGCTCCAGTCTAGTCTCTCTCAATCATCACTCTCCAAACTCAGAAGACCTTCACCCACAACTGCTTCTTCATCATCACCCCCAAAGGCATACGCTACCTTTCTCAGCAACTCTAGATTAACAGCGGCATCAGTAGCAGGATGTGTGATATTATAGAAGTGCTGGTTAGCTGATAGTTTTACGATGACAGTATTTGTCTTGGGATTGATGTAGATATACTGGTTGAATACTCCCCTAGCCCACAATTCTTCATCATCCCCATCTGGGATCCACCATTGGTAGCCATAGCCTACATCAGGATGAAGGGAGTTCTTACTATCGGGCTGTAGATGCTCGGCATCCATAGTTTGTGACTCCTCAACCCAAGAGGCAGGGACAAGTTGCTCACCGTGCCAGTTACCATCATGAAGAAACAGAGATCCCACCTTTGCATAATCTCGCAGTGTAGCATTCAATCCACCTAGGGCCATCTCCATACCTTTTTCATCTACTAACCAGTAGGCATCATGTTCTGCACCTATAGGATCCCAAAGTTTCTCTTTGAAGTATGAGTTGATCGATTGGCCTGTAGATTTGACTAGCAACATACCGAGCACGTGTGTATTGATACTAACATAGTGATTATAAGTGCCCGGTTCTTTTTCATTAACAAGTGTTGTCGCGAACTCATCTTGAGACTCGCCTAAAGCAAAAGTTTTGAACCATCTCTGTATATCGGACTTAGGATCACCATAGTCTTCATTGAACTTTACACCACTTGACATTTGAAGTACGTCTTTAACCTTGACACCCTCATAGCCAGTTCCCTTGAACTCAGGCATATACTCATCTACTGTTTTATCTAATGATCCGATGTGGCCCTCTTCTTTCGCGATACCCAATAACGCAGAGACGACCGACTTTGCCATAGACCATGAGATGTGTCTTGTATTTTCATCCATCCCTCGCCAGTAATTCTCATACACGATTGTATCATTTTGGATGACTAGAAAACCTTGAGTATAAGAAGTGTCTAGATAGTCCATCGTTTGATACTCCTTACCATTAGCTTCAAAAGAGTCTGGGAGAGAGACATTCGCGGTGCGAGGATACATGAAAGGAGCGGAAGACTTAGCTACCTCAGTCTTTTCGAAGTATTTATCCATGTTGATAAAGGTATCTTCTATATACTCCATCTCAGATTTCTTCGCTATCTCCATAGCTCTGAGATATTTGGGTCCATAGAGGAGACCAACAACAATCAATATCCCGAGCAACATACCTAGAATGAACTTGTAGTTCTTAAACATAGTCTTACAATTAGATTCTTGAAGATAGTGAAACTTGTTCGGCAGTATTGAGAGCATGTCCAGGAACAATTAGACACACCGAAAGAAAACCGATATTGCAAGAGCTATGGATGACATCACGTCAAGAAAAGATATTGAGATCATCGTCGACTCCTTTTACACGAAGGCGCTAAAAGACGATGTCATCCAACACTTCTTTCATGATGTGGCCAAGATCGATCTGAGTCATCACTTGCCTATCATCACCGACTTTTGGGAAAGTATGCTTTTAGGTAGTCAAGTCTATAAGGATAATGCGATGGGTAAACACATGGCATTGCACCGCAAGTCTCCGTTACTAAAGGAACACTTCGAGCGCTGGCTATCTCTCTGGGAAGAAACTGTTTCATCTCTACACTCTGGTGATAAAGCTAATCTAGCCATTCAGAGGGCGCAGCAGATAGGCTTGCTGATGCAGCATAAGATTAAGCAGATGTAGAAGATCTGATGAAAGTTGGTTATTCCTTTTTGGGTTCGTAAAAAAACTCAGATACGAAAAGTCTGTCGCAAGACGCGAAAGACAAGACGTATTTTCTTTAGCAGGAAAACCTCCAATCGTTTACACTGCTTGCACTGCGCTGGGATGATTCTCTATTTGAAACTGGTCGGCATATCTCGTGGCAGCGATACTGCAGAGGATAGGTATAAACAGCGGACCGATAAGCGGCACTAAAAGCAATGCGCTTGAGATCAAACCTATCACTAGAGCTCCGCCTATATGTGATCGGACGATCACTGCACTTGATGATATAGAGATGTTATACAGTTCTAGGTAGTTGTCTATAAAGGCGAACCCTAGATAAAAGGCGGTTATAATGTAGTAAGCTGAGTCATGTAAAAAGCTTAGCCCTAAAACACTGAAGATTACTTTCAATATTAGCCAAGCTATCCATCCTAAGACAGCATTGCGAAGCATCACTTTAAACATCCTTATCTCGGCCTCTACAAAATCTTTCATCTCAATAGTGCCTTTCTGACCTTTGAGAATATTATTAGTTTTTACAGAGAAGTGATATATCACGATCTCTAAGATGAGCAAGAGGATCAACTTTAAGAATCCTGAGAACAACGGTTGATGCAAACTCGAAAGCCTGTCTTTTTTTATTTGCTCAAGGTCACTGACTTCATTTTCATATTCTTCTCGAAGGCTATCTACCTGAGTGGATGCCATCAGAATCTTCAGCTCAGCGATATTTCTATCTGATGCCGCATTCTGAGCGATGACTTCTTCTTCCTTTTCATGGGTGATCATCTCTTTGATATCTGCATAGATAGCAGTTGTAAAAAGGTATGAGGCAAGTAGAGATATACCAAAGATCCAGATGTTGCTGAAGTATCCTCTCCAGAGCTTGTGCTCTACTATAAACCTAGGAGTATCTAGTAAGTAGATGATCGCCGACTTAACTTGAAGTGGGATGTTTTTGATGTCGATGTCAGCAAGTAATTTCACTTACTGAAGATAGGAAGTTTTCGTCAAGATGGGGTACTATAGAGATGAAGAAGTCTGATTGTTTTGGGGATTCAATAAGTAAACCATCACTTAGAATAGCCTTTAAATAGTACAGTCTCATTGCTATGATCAATTATCAGGTTCATGTATAATTTTCCTAGTCACTTTGACAGTCGCGGCAAAGAAATCAAAACGCTTGCCGTACTAATCCCGATAGCTATCGGGGCGCTTCGATAATGCCTAATCGCCTAGCAATAAATACAGACTCTTGAGTCCTTCGTTTGGGGATTTCCCCGCCCACAATCCAACCACGCAGAAATCACGCTCTTGGGGCGGATCGGATTACGACGTATCGAACTTTGTTCGATTTAAATTATTACTGAAAACTATTCCTAAACCTCATATCAATGACCACAAAGTGATCACATCCTTGTAGCTGCGGAATCAACCTGGTGATTAATCAATTCTAAGTTTCGTTTAGTTT
>CAZXIE010000194.1:0-3371 GCA_964640065.1 uncultured Saprospiraceae bacterium | reverse complement strand
TCAAAGAAAACTGAACCAAAGCCTCCCTTGAGGTGAACGAAGAAGTCTTGGACACAAGACCCAAATGCCAGTAATTATCCAATCACTGCTGTCCGGTTAAAATGTAGATCTATCCCAAAATGGTCCGGAAGGTCAATAAACTATGACTTGAAATAAACCTTCTAAAGGTAACCCCCCTCAGCTCATTCCTATGATCAAATTAT
Source organism: uncultured Saprospiraceae bacterium (assembly GCA_964640065.1). Classification (GTDB taxonomy): domain Bacteria; phylum Bacteroidota; class Bacteroidia; order Chitinophagales; family Saprospiraceae; genus JAJRXG01. The sequence goes on along the minus strand of CAZXIE010000194.1, from coordinate 3,168 downwards.
CAGTTTTCATGCTTAATTTTCCTTGTCACTTTGCCAGTCGCGGCAAAGTAACCAAAACGCTTGTCCTGCTAATACTCGCTTCTTAGGCCCTTAGTTTGCGAGGATGAATACTTCAGAATTCGCGCCTAGGCTTCCTCGTGATAAAACCTCGGCTTTTTTCGTCGTGCTCTCTCGGCTAAGCCGAGATGCGCGCGCCTAGCCGCTACGAGGTTTTATTCTTTTGGCGAGTCGTATCAGAACGTTTCACGCTTTGGCGCGATTCAGTATACATCGGCTGTCCGATTAAATAATATTAACATGACCCTGAAGGGGTCATAGCCTAGTAGCCGTGGGTGTCAACCCACGGATTAATGATTAGTCGAGGTTTTAGTTTGGCGAGCATTTTTGTGTCAACGCCGTAACATAGTGAAGGTGCCGAGGATAAAGACACCAGAGTGTCTTTTGACCGAAGGGTACATGACAAACTATTATGCCCTACAATTAATAATTAGTTCCCGGGACACTAGTGATTATCCAATTCGCTAATTCACACACCACCTCCCCCTATCCTAATCCCCATCTCACGCATCAGCTGTGTTGCGTTAAAGCTTTCGGATACGCCTTTCTCGATCTTGTAGTCAAAGACAAGTTCTCCATGTTCTACTTTAACTTCCATGCGGAGGTTCTCTACAGTTCCATTGGACTTGGATTCCATGTCACCGAGTTCTAGGTCATGGGTGGCTATCAGTCCTGCTCCTTTAGAATCTATCATTTGTTGGATCAATGCTCGAGATCCCGTATGTCGGTCACGTGAGTTAGTACCTTTTAAGATCTCATCTAGGATAAAAAATATATCAGGCTGAGACTCTACGCCTTCTATGATAACTTTTAACCGCTTGAGTTCTGCATAGAAGGAAGATGTACTCTCATGCAGCGCATCCGTAGTGCGCATACTTGTGAAGACTTGCAGTGATGGCAGCGAAAACTTCCTAGCACATACGACACTACCACACATGGCAAGTATGATATTGATCCCGATACTTCTTAGGAAGGTGCTTTTACCAGCCATATTAGATCCGGTGATCAGTTTGATGTGACCTTGGATGGGCATCGTAAGGTCATTAGTAACTAGTTTGTCTCGATGTATCAGCGGATGTCCGATCTCATCAGCGGATAAGACATTTACGGAAGTGATCAGTGGAAATGTCCAAGAAGGGTGGTTATACTTCAGAGTCGCCAGACTGGATACGGCTTCGACCTCTGCCAATGCATCAAACCATAGTATAACTTGATCTTTGTGTTGCGCCTTCCACTTCTCTAGAGTCCAAACCCAATGCAAATCCCAAAGTCCTATGAAGTTAAAAAGGAAGACATAGGGGTTGTATCTCACATTGAGCTGGGTGATGATATAGGAAAGCCGCTTAAGTGCAGCAGAGGCTTTGATGTTCGATGTCGAGAATGTCGACTGTAGTTCATGAAGCTTTGGCGAAGAGAAAGTATCTCCTTCTATATGCTTAATCAACTTGGCATATAGGCCAAGGACATCCCCTGACTTGGAAGTCTCCTGATGAGTCTCAGTTACATATTCATTAGTCAATTTGAGAGTGATCGCAGCAGGAAGAAAAAAGAGTAGAGCTACAGTCCATGGTATGTATAAGATGTAGAGCACCACACTTGCGATGGCTAAGATCGGAGCTATCAAAAGCATCAACTTTAAGACAGTCGACTTAGACATAACAGGTTCTCGGTCAAGCCAAATTTTCAACGTATCGAGGTGATCTATCTGATCGTCAGCATCTATGCTATAAGCCTGCAAGTTTTGTCGAAACTCCAGGTTTTGCGAAAGCTCCTCTACAGACTCCTGACGTCTCTCTATCTCAGAGATACTCGCTCTACTGCCTAACCAATCTGCAAACCGCTGTCTCCCGATGGAAGTATCGGCACGATTAGCGTATTGGTAAAATGAGTGATCACCGAAGATGTCTAGATCAACGACATAAGGATGTGAGGGTTCTATAAACTCTAAGCCATTGTGGTTTTGATCAAAATCATAATTGAGAAAAGCCAATTCCCTTTTATTAATGGCCGACAAGTGGGTGTTATGTTCTTCTTGTTGCTTGACATCGAGATGCCATCTTACGAACTGCATGAAGCCCAATAAAAAGACTACCAAAAAGACGATGCTATACCACCATGTCACCGTCCAGAGCAGGATACCTATACTCAAAGCAGCGATAAAAACTACAAACCTAACAACGGCATAGCGATTATACTTAGCCCTCAGAAGATCAGCCAGTGAGGCAAACTCATCTCGTCGTTGTTCATATAGGTTGTGAAGCTCCATCGTAGACCGCAAATATCGCATTAGTCAAGACAATGCCTTCTTTATGAATCCATCATCTTCCCGAAAGAGTGTTAAAGAAGATCTGGGATATGAGGAGGCTTATGAATGTAGACTTGCTTGGTTCTCAAACAAACATACCTAGTAAGCCTACAACATATAGGACCACTATCACGACCATGATCCAGAGAGGTGGGTTCCCTTTTGTTTTGGACTTGACGTTATTCACTATCAATGCTAACGGTACAGCTCCTAATAAGCCGACGATGCCTATGGCATATCCAGCCCACAACTCATGGGCGCGAAATGGTATCCACCAAAGTATAGCAGTGGCTACTCCTGTTGAGATACCGTAGTATCCTCCACCATTGAGCATCATCGTCATCATAAGTTGAAACCTATGATCGATCTCATCCCAAGGGGTTTCCAGTGCTTCGATATGATAAGGCATCACCTTCCGACGTGTAGCGTATAGCAAACCGATGAGGATGGTCAGTATGATGGCTGCTGCATAGCAGTATAAGGAAAGTTGGTTTCCAAGATCGTCCATAGTCACTGATAAAGTGTGGTTAGCTCAAGTTAAGAAGAAACAGAGCAACATCTTCAAAGAGAATAGAGTGAAGCCAAGAGGTGTAAATAAAAAAAAGAGGTGCTTTCTGATGAAGGCACCTCTCTCTTTTTTCAAGGGACATTAGATAGTAACTATCTCGCTACTATTATTCTTGTTTGGTTGAGTACAGTCGCTTCGTTGTTGATAAGCTCAAGGAGGTAAGTTGTAGGAGTTACATCTGTTAAATCTATCTGAGTTGAGATGTCACCTCTTGTTATTGTTTGTGTTTTAATTTGCT
>CAZXIE010000193.1:0-3372 GCA_964640065.1 uncultured Saprospiraceae bacterium | reverse complement strand
ATTAGAAGATGCACTTCCATTCAATCTTATTGCTCCATTCACTTGTAGTTTTTCCGACGGCGATGTTGTTCCCATTCCAGTAAAGCCATTGACATATAGCCCGTTGGTTGGGGCGTTTCCTGGATTGCCGCCTATAGTGACACCAGTATTAGCGAGAACCCGAAGTTGTGTACTGCCATTTACTCTTACACGTAGTGCATCTTCACCCGATGGGGCATTAACATCAAGCTGAGCTTGAGGTACTCTACCGATCCCAACCATGTTATCAAACATGCTATAGAGCTGAGCAGAGACATCTTCTGCAAAGGATAGAAGAAGTAAGAAAAAGAACAATGAACTGATTTGCTTGATGTGTTTCATCTTGTTTTAATTTATATCCCCGCAAGATGATGGCATCAAGAACACAAAAACCCCACCCCTGAGGGTGGGAAGAGATTTGACTAGAAGTGGGTGTGAAACCAACTGACTATCGAAGTTGCGACAGAACTGAGTTTCTATACCTTAAAAATGTTAAGGTGTACCCTACATTCTTCTCTTGGATGATTATTATCTTTCTTCAGTATTAGCACTCAATCAAACTAGATGTTGCACAAGTCTCTCCTCCTTGCCTTCGCCTTATTGCTGACTAGTTTTTGCCATGCTGATACTGGTAAAGACTCTCTTCTCTTATTGATCAATACAGTTGAGTCTGATGAAGAGAAAATCAAACCTCTTATAGCTATCTCTGTCCTCCACAGTGATCTTTTAGAGCTTGATAGTGCTCTAATGTACGGTCATCGCGCGCTAGATATCGCAAAGTCTTTAGATCAACCCATGGATATGGGGGACGCATATTATACACTCGGATATGCTATGGACCTGAACGGGAAGTTGGATGATGCGCTTGAGTTTTATGATTTAGCTAGGATAGAATTTCTAAAAACAGATAATGACATAAACATCGTAAAAGCCATGAACGGTAGAGGTGTAGCCGCTTTCTTTGCTGGTGACTTTGGGAAAGCACTTCAGTTTTATCAGGAGACACTAGCTTATGCCGAGAAGAAGGATATGAAGAGAGAGCAAGCTAACCTCCTACGTAATATTGCTAACATATATCGAAGAAACACAGCTCGATATCCAGAAGCTTTGAAGATGAATTTGAGGGCTTCTGAGATCTATAGTGAGTTGCAAGATTCCTCTTCGATTCTACAATCATTATATGCCATAGCCATCACTTATATGGACTTGGAGGATTTTGATAATGCTAAGATGTTTTTTGATAGTTCTATTTACTACTGTCAGGTATTAGGTGATACAACCATATTAGGGATGGCATACAATGAACTAGGACATTCCTACTTAGTACTTAAGAAGGATTATCCTAATGCTCGGAAGTACCTTCTCCAAGCAAGAGAATATCTCAAAAGCTCGAATCAACAAGGTTTTGTATATCGTAATCTCATGAGTATCGGTAAGATTGATACCGCTCAAGGCAAATATTTATCCGCAGAGAGATACTTCCAAGAAGCGTATGATTATGTCGCAGATACAGATCGTGATGAACTTAAGGCTAGTGCTTTCGAGGTTCTGAGAGATGTACAATGGAAAAGTGGCAAGTATAAGTTAGCCTACCAGAACTCACTCAAATACGAAGAGATCCAAAATCGATTAAAAAGTACAGAGCGTGAGAAGTTCGTCGAAGAGCTCCAGACAAAGTATGATACAGATCAAAAGCAGAAGCAAATTGAAATCCAAAATTTAAAGTTAGATCAGGCTGCTAATCAAAAGCAGACATATATCCTTATACTCGGGCTGCTTGGGGTGAGCGTACTATCACTGATAGGCTTTCTCTATAATAAGAACAGAACCAATAAGATTCTTAATGATCAAAACGATCAGATCCAAAAATCACTTAGTGAAAAAGAGATCTTACTACGAGAGATCCACCATCGAGTGAAAAATAATCTGCAGGTCATTTCATCATTACTGAAGTTGCAGAGCAGGACCATAGACGATGATGCTGCCTTATCAGCTCTTCAAGAGGGACAAAACCGAGTGAAGTCTATGGCTCTTATCCATCAAAATCTATATCAAGAAGATAACCTTACGGGAGTCGATGTGAAGGATTATTTTGAAAAACTAACACGTCATCTTTTTGATTCCTATAAGACCTCTACTGAAGAGATAGATCTGAAGCTTGATATCTGTGACATACGACTAGATGTAGATACCGTCATCCCTCTTGGTCTCATTCTTAACGAACTTGTGTCTAATGCCTTAAAGTATGCCTTTGAAACATCCAAAAAAGGAACACTCTCCATCCGACTCTACGAATCCGGTGATCAACTTATATTGCAGGTGCATGATGATGGTAAGGGGCTAGATCAAAGCAAAGCTCTAGATAAGTCAGCTTCTTTTGGATATAGTATGATACACACATTCGCAGAGCAACTAGACGGAGACCTCGTAATCAAAGGAGATGAGGGTACTGATGTATCTCTTACCCTTGACGAATATCGTAAAGTAGCCTAAGTGAAGAAGCGCATCCTCATCATCGAAGACGAGCTGATCATCGCCAATGACATCAAGTTCATCCTGGAAGATGAAGGTTATGAGGTAGACAAGATTATCAAGAATGGCGACGAAGCGATCAGTCACCTCAGTTTTAGTGATCCAGATCTTGTGCTATGTGATATTAATATCAGGGGTACTAAAGATGGCATCGAAGTAGCGCTAGAGATTCAAAAGAGAAAGAAAGTGCCTTTTGTTTTTTTAACATCACTTTCTGATCGCCCGACTTTAGATAGAGCTAAGCATGCCTTGCCATATGGATATATCGTGAAGCCTTTCGAGGATAGGGATATCGTCTCCGCTTTGGAGATGGCACTTTATAAGTTTGATCAAGAGTTACAGAGTCTTGAGATCACGAAGGAGACATTAGATAAGATAGCCGTAGATCCGCTTACCGATAAAGAATATGACGTTGTAAAAGAGATGTGTAAAGGGAAGACATATCCTCTGATTGAGTCAGCACTCTCTATATCCCAAAACACCTTAAAGTATCACACCAAGCATATTTTTATCAAATTCGACGTAGCTAGCCGTGCAAGTCTTATGCAAAAACTACTCAGCCATTATGCACGCGTCTGACAGTTAGGGCCTTTTAGCCTCAACTCCATTTCTGCCTTTTATCGATCTAAGACCTTCCCACCCGTAGGGGTGGGGTTTATGAGGTACACCCCGACCTACCTTGCACTTGTCTAAACCAAAGAATATGCAAGTCATCAACGCATTCAATAAAATCTCTTTCAGAGAAAACGAGATCTTAAGTCTGATCTCACATGGTAAGACTGCCGTGCAAATAGCCTCCGAATTATTCATCAGTCATCACAC
>CAZXIE010000192.1:0-3469 GCA_964640065.1 uncultured Saprospiraceae bacterium | reverse complement strand
GAGAATTTGAGTGGTATTCAGTTCTGCCAATCACAATGGGTTAAAACCCATTGGAAGGATACAAAGATTAAAATGGGTAGTCCCTCCAAGGGGTTTCAACCCCTTGAAATAATAAAACAAAATGACCCAACTACTCAAATATCAACATTGGCACTTACTATCGCTAATGGTGTTGCTAGCAGCAGTCTACTATTACATAACTCAAGCCCCTTCCTTACTCTATGGTGAACTTTATGATATCAACACGTCAACTTGGATGGTTCTTGCCATACTAGCACCCATCTTTCATCAAGTCTATGTGCTGATCTGTTGGCGACTAGAGCTATTTTATAAAAGTCTTTCTAAAGCCTTTGGGTCAAAAGCCTTTAGGTTGTATAAAATTGGATTCGCTGTATTATTTGCTTCGAGGTTAATTACAATTATCCTGCTAGCAATATCGAGTAAATACACATTTTATCTTGATACAACTTTGGCTTTGATTGCAGCCGTTATTCTTTTGGTGCCTTCTGTATATCTGTTTTATTCTGTGAAAATGTACTTTGGATTTAATCGGGCATTTGGTATAGATCACTTTCAGCCTGAAAAATTCAAAGATGTGCCTTTTGTGAAGAGAGGCATCTTTAAGTACACTTCTAATGGCATGTACATTTATGGTTTCCTTCTCCTCTATATTCCAGGCTTCTTATTGCTTTCTAAAGCAGCGATCTTAGCGGCCTTGTTTAATCACATATATATATGGGTGCACTATTTCTTCACGGAGGCGCCTGATATGGAGGTGATATATGGAGAAGGTTAGAATCCAAGTAATACTCTTTAACGAAATCAAGAGTGCTGCCTGAAATCAGAGCTAGCGTACTACTATCCTTTGGCAATGCGCGATGTCAGATTCGAGTTAGGTATCTCACTTTAAGTGACGATCTTTGCCACTGATAATATACTACGCAATCGATCTAACTCACATATTCCAATCCATCTCCGAGAGATACGCTCCTTTATCAAAAGAGTGCATCGAAGAACTCACTTCACATCTTGAGATTAAGCAGTTTGATAAAGGAGAAGTATTCGTGCGCGAAGGCCAAAATGCGGATAAGGTCTACTTCATCATCCAGGGATGTGCCAGAGCGTACTATCTCAAGGATGGCAAGGATATAACAGATTGGTTTGCTTTCGAGCATGAGTTTATCACTGCAGTTGTTAGCTTCTTTGGTGATGAACCAAGCCCTCATTACATAGAGAGCCTGGAGGATACGATTGTAGGCCAGTATTCTAAGAATACGGTAGAATCACTTGCCAATAAGTATCATGACTTTGAACGCTTGATTAGAGTCACTGTGACTGACTCTATGCTCCGCCATCAGAAGAGAGTGTCCTCCATCCTTTTTCATACTGCCCATGAGAGATATGATGAAGTCATGAAGATGTATCCTGATATTACCAAGAGAGTTCCATTAACTCATATCGCATCGCATATCGGTATGACACTTGAGACACTGAGTAGGGTTCGAGCAGCGAAAGGACGAATTTGATCTAGATCAAATGATATCGACCCTGATAAGCCGAGTTTTGCATCAGGATAACAGATACCATGAAGAATATACTTGTCATCAACGGTCACCCCGACGCCGAGAGTTACAACTTTGCCTTGTCAAGAGCTTATGTCAAGGGAGCAAAGACGAGCAATGCAAAGGTGGAAGTAATCAATATCAGAGATCTCAACTTCAACCTTAATCTCCAATACGGTTATCGCAAGCGAACGGAACTAGAACCAGATTTGCTCGAAGCACAAGAGCTGATCAAGTCGGCAGACCATCTAGTTTGGATCTATCCCGTATGGTGGGGTTCTGTGCCAGCTATCATGAAAGGATTTATAGATCGCATTATGCTACCGGGCTTTGCATTTCAAAAAAGAGAAGGGTCAGTCTGGTGGGACAAATACCTGACAGGTAAAACCGCCCGGATCATCAGTACGCTAGATCAGCCGCCTTGGTACTACAGATGGGTCTATTCACATCCAAGTCACAATGCTATGAAGAAACTCACGATGAATTTTGTAGGAGTGAAAAAGGTGAAGATCACAACCATAGGTCCAATACGACTCTCCAAAGACTCCTTTCGTGAGAAATGGTTGCGGAAGGTCGAAAAACTCGGCCGAGATAACAAGTAGCATAACCGCAATCTTTTGTAAGCAGACTTCAATGAAGTTGCTGCCTAATTAAGTTATAGACTGCCTTGATATTTCTATCTTCGGAAAAGTGGATAAGAGACAGTTTATAAAGAACGTAATGGGGGCTTCGTTATCATGGCCTTTGTTGGAACAACTGGAGAAGTGGACTTCTGCCATCCAGCACTTAAGTGTAGAAGAAGCAGCGCGAGATGAAGTCTTTTGGTCTCAGATACGATCTTCTTATCGACTCAAGTCAAACTACATCAATCTCGAGAATGGATACTACTGTATTATACCACAAGACACTCTCGAAAACTATATCCAGCATATCCGCCATGTGAATTATGAAGGGGCGCATTATATGCGCTCAGTACAGTGGGACAACAAAGACTTTATGGCAGCTAAGATGGCTCGTCTTATCCATGCAGAAGAAGATGAAGTTATCATCACAAGAAACACAACAGAATCTCTAGATACGATCATCAGTGGGATTGATTGGAAAGAGGGTGATGAAGCAGTTTTTGCGATCCATGACTATGGAGCTATGAGAAACCAATTTGCCCTAATGGCAAAGAGATACAGTATAGTAAATCGAGTGGTCACTGTACCTCTGCATCCGTCATCGGATGAGGAGATAGTAGATGTGTACGCAAGTGCGATCACCGAAAGAACTCGGTTACTGATGGTATGCCACATGATTAATATCACAGGACACATACTGCCTATCAGAAAGATCTGTGATATGGCTCATGAACGAGGTGTAGCTGTCATGGTGGATGGTGCTCATGCTGTAGGGCATATCCATACAGATATGAAAGAGTTGGATTGTGATTACTACGGATCTAGTTTGCACAAATGGACGAGTGTACCTCTGGGCGCTGGACTCCTTTATGTAAAAAAGGGAATGGCTAAGAATATCTGGCCTCTATATGCGGAGTGGGGAAAAGAAGATGATGACATCAAAAAACTGAATCATACCGGGACGCATCCTGTAGCCACTGATTTGGCTATCTCCAACGCCTTGGATTATCTGCAGATGATCGGATTAGATCGAAAAGAAGCGAGACTGAGATACTTGCAAAATCGATGGACAGATCAGGTCAGAGGAGTACCTGGTATCGTCGTCAATACTCCAGTCGAGCGACATCGATCGTGTGGTATCGCTAACGTAGGCATCAAGGATATGCCACCAAGTGAACTGGCAGACACCTTGCTGAAAGAATACAACATCTTCACTGTTGCTATAGATAATCCTGGTGTGAAAGGATGCAGGATTACACCTAATGTGTATACAACTCCAGAAGA
>CAZXIE010000191.1:0-3534 GCA_964640065.1 uncultured Saprospiraceae bacterium | reverse complement strand
TAATTGCCATCCAGTCGCACGCTCTGCGCAAAGAGTGCAATTTATAATCACACCTGAGTATCAACACAAAGGAAATGCCAGCAATAACAAAGGGAGACCAATACAGACCTCCCTTTCACATCTACATCATCTACCATCCTCTCAACAAGAGCAGGCAGCTGATCGGCAACTGGTTGTTATTACTTTATAATCGAAACACCTACTCTAAAGCCAAAAGAACTCAGCCTTACATCACCGTGACCTATACCATTTGTCGGTATTTTGAGATACGGGCCAGCATCGATGAGCAGATCTCCGCCCAAGTCTACTTTATAGGTAGTACTTAGCTCGATATTACTTAAGAAGCTACTGCTCTCTCCTTCAAAAATACCTGTCCAATTATCATCGCTTTCAGAGAACACGTAGTCATACTGCTCACGAACCATGAAATTAGAACCCAAGTTAACATGTGCCGCCAGGCCATTGCTTTGCACATCCGTAAAATGATAGGACGCTCCAATTGAAAAGTCTATCATATCACAAACTGCGACGATGGACTCAGGAGCAACTCCTTCTGTGGATGCCCAAAATCCAGTAGGGGCGGTATAATCATCACCATCGGCGGCGTAGCATTCATTGATATAATTAACACCTGCCGTCAGCACTAACTTAGAACTCGCAACATACCCTAACTTCAAGCCAAAATTAAAATCTGTATCACTTAGCTCTCCCAGAGGTGTCGAAGCGATTTCAATACCTGCATTAAGATTCACATAAAACTTTGGTCGTTTCACATCTGCCACAAACGAGCTATCCAAGCGAACCCTATCAAGCGAATACGCTTTCGCATCAAGTGCTAAAGGAAGAATAGTTATAGGTATGCCACTTAGAGTGTAAGTCGTTCTTTCAGATGTAACAGGCACTATAAGCCCCTTTTGTACATCACCTTGATCTATCACTCCTCCAGTATTACCTACTGTAGGATTTAAATCATTTGAACCAGTATTCTTTTCAAAATTTGAAATATGGCCTTGTCCGAGATCATTCTCGTTACTGCCCTCTCCAACCTGTGCACTCAGGTTTTTCTTATATGTAATATTATCGATGCCTCGCGCCTCTAACGGAGATTTAGAACTCGATTGAGATTCAGATTGAGTTAGAGCATTGGTTGCAGTATAAGCTGCAGCAGGAGTCGGAGTTGTAGTTATACCACCCTCTGTAGGCAGACTACCTGCTTGTACACCAGAAACAGATGTCAAGTTGTTACCTCCAACATCAACTGACTCATTAGTTATGTTAGAAATGGTAGCAGCATCTTCATCTTGGTCAGCTAGCGCATCTGACACTACTCCGCTAGTGGTGGCAGTCTTTGCGATAGGTTCGGCTGAAATTCTTGTTTCTTCACTATTTGAGATCGAAGTAGGCAAAATGAATAAAGCACTTATAATAGCGACACTTACAACTCCGAAGAACAAGAGAATGAAGAAGTATCTTTTTCTCAAATCATCTTGATCTAACCTGGACTCTAACATTGTCCATTCGGCTTGCTCGTATTCGAATTTCTTGCTTTCAGATAGATAAACAAATCTATCTTCTAACTTATGGTAGGTTTCGTGGTTCATAGGACGGGAATTTTGTCAATTAGCATACTTCTTAGTCTCTCTTTGGCTCTACTAAGATTAGACTTGGAAGTACCAATGGTGATCCCAAGTTGAGATGCAATTTCTTCGTGTTTATAACCATCTATAACATGAAGGGTAAACACAAGGCGATAAGAACGTGGCAATGTCCCGATGATATCTATCATTTCGTCAAATGAAATCTTTGAGATGGCCTCAGGGTCTATGCTAACATCAAGTTTTTCCTCTATCGGCACTTGATATTTAAGCTTCTCATTTTTTCTAATATGATCTAGACATGTATGAACCATGATCGTTTTAAACCATGGCTTAAAATCATATTGCTGATCGTATGACTTGATATTCTTCAACACCTTGTAAAAACCTTCATTCACAACAGACTTAGTATCTAGCTGATTCTTTACATATCGAGCACAGATACTATATCCATATGAATAAAAAAGTCGAAACAACTCGTTTTGAGCTGACCTCTCCTTCTTTATGCACTTATTGATTATATTATTAAGATGTGAGTCCTTCAATCAATTAAGTTTTTCTACATACCCTACTATACGTCCTTGATGGACAAAAGGTTGCATGGGTCATTGAGATATTTATTTTTTGACTAAATCTTAGTCATCAACCTGAGTAATACCACTATCAAAATCAGATCAAAGCGCATGATAGAACAAGCAGAGTTTCAAAAACCCAATAGATAAACCAACTATGGCCTACTTCAAAACTACTCGGCAAGGGAAATTATCAGATCAAGGCTAGGGCACTTCTATGAATTCATGATAAAGTGCTATCATAGCAGACATGAAGAACATACTACTGCTAATACTTGCCTTGCTAGTACTATCTAGTCACGATATGTTTTTAAAGCTAAGCGACTTTCAACTCGCACCGCGCTCAGCATCTTCCATAGATCTGTATAATGGCACTTTCGCAAAGAGTGACAATGTCATCACGAGAGACCGTATGATAGACGTCAGTTTAGTAGGCCTTGGCGTACGAACCAAAGTAGATACAGTACAGTGGTCAGAAGACAATGGCATCACAAGACTCAACTTTACAACTGGTGAAGCAGGCACTTGGGTAGCTGGGGTCTCGACTCGCGCCAGAAATATAGAACTAGAAGCAGAATCATTTAACGATTATCTCAAACACGACGGAGTTGTAGATATGCTCAAGTGGCGAGCAGATAATGATGCCATGAGCGATGATGCCATAGAAAAATACTCGAAGCATGTAAAGACTGTCTTTCAAGTAGGAGAGCAGAAGACGGAGGACTGGAAAACTGTCCTCGGCTATCCCATCGAGTTTGTGCCACTGAGTAATCCATATGATGCAAAGATCGGTGACAAGATTTCTTTTCAACTACTCAGAGAGGGAAAACCTCTTGCTAATCAAGTGGTCTATGCTGGATCGGATCATGATCATGGACATCGTCACGAGCACGAGCACGATCATGAAGGAGAAGAACACGAGCACAACGATACCCAATATCGGACCGATAATGAGGGACACGTAACCGTACTACTGTCCGATCCTGGCAAATGGTTTATTAGAACCATACACATGGAGCTCTTGGAGGAGCCTGGACTTACACATGAATCTAATTGGGCCACATTGACTTTTGGAGTAACTGGAGAATCATCCGGTGCTCATGATCATGCCCACGGAGAAGGAACGCATACTCACGGAGACGGCACACATACTCACAGTGATGGTTCAGTTCATGAAGATCATGACCACTCTATCGCACCTTGGATGTATGGATTAGGTGCACTTCTATTTGCTGGCGGCTTGTACTTTGGGTTGAGGAGGAAGGCGAGTTAATGTGTTAATATGCTAATGAGGTAATGTGCTAATGCATCTTCAAAGAAAACTGAACCAAAGCCTCCCTTGAGGTGAACGAAGAAGTCTTGGACAC
>CAZXIE010000190.1:0-3613 GCA_964640065.1 uncultured Saprospiraceae bacterium | reverse complement strand
CATCAGTGTGCAGTACATCTTCACCTTTCTCAAGTGGTTCTCCAGCCTTTATGCTGAGAGGGAGCCTGATATGCCTCGCTCTTTTGATAAAGATGTCATCCCTAAAGTAGGTGCAGAGCGGCGCAAGATCCAAGCTATACAAGAAGAGACTGAGCAAGAGAAAGCCAAGATGAAAGCTCAGATAGATGAGCTACTCAAGCAACTAGAAGCTCAGCAAGAAGCTGCCAAAAAATCAGAAGACGCTCTGCTAGCCTTTAAGCAAGATCAGTCGACTGCCAAGAAAAAGCTACAACATCAGAAGGCACAACGGACGCCGAAGGTTAGTTCAGCATTTACTGAAAGTGAAACAAGAACTCATCTCATAGATCTGGCGCTACGAGAAGCGGGATGGAGCGATCTCCATGAGGGTAGAGAGCTCGAGTACCCAGTACAAGGTATGCCTGTAACAGATGACAATCCTAGGGGTAACGGATATGCGGACTATGTGTTATGGAATGATAACGGACTCCCTCTAGCTATCATCGAGGCTAAGCGCACTTCCGTAAATGCTTCAAATGGTAAACACCAAGCGTCACTGTACGCCGACTGCCTAGAAACTATGCACGGACAGCGACCAGTGATCTTTTATACCAATGGATATGAGACCTATATCTGGGACGACACCTTTTATAGTTTGCCGAGGAGGATCTATGGATTCTATACCAAGGAAGAGTTAGTCTGGACGATACAGAAGCGAAAGACTAGAAAAGATATCCGCATAGCAGATATCAATGCTAGCATCACAGGTCGACCCTACCAACTAGAGGGCATCAAAAGGACGGCAGAGTCCTTTGTAAAAGCAGACAAGACAACAGAAGTACTAAGAGGAGCAAAGCGACATGCACTACTTGTGATGGCGACCGGATCTGGCAAGACCCGGACTTCTGCATCTATAGTGGATATTTTGAGCAAGTCCAACTGGGTGAAGCGCGTACTTTTTCTAGCCGATCGCAATGCTCTGGTAAGACAAGCCAAGAATGCCTTTGGAGAGCATCTACCAGAGTTGAGCTCCATCAATCATACTAAAGAGAAAGAAAACAATACAACGAGATTAGTCTTCTCTACCTATCAGTCTATCATCAATAAGATAGACCGAGAAAAGACAGATGATGAAAGATTCTATGGTGTCGGTCACTTTGATCTTATCATCGTAGATGAGGCACACAGGTCTGTCTATAACAAGTTTGGTATCATCTTCGAGTACTTTGATGCGCTCCTATTAGGACTCACTGCTACACCAAAAAAAGACATCGACTTCAACACCTATGATCTCTTTGAGTGTACGGATGGTAATCCCACCTTCGCTTATGAACTAGAAGACGCTGTCAATAGTGGGTATCTAAATCCTTACAAGAATCATAGCGTAACGACGAGCTTTCTGCGAGAGGGGCTCAAGTACAAAGAGCTCTCCGATGACGAAAGAGAGGAGTATGAGGAAGCTTTTAGAGATGATGCAACAGGATTATTTCCAGAACAGATAAGGAACTCCGCCTTTAACAAGTGGCTCTTCAATGGCGATACTGTCGACATAATCCTAGATGAACTCATGCAAAAGGGTCTCAAGATCGAAGGAGGTGATAAGCTTGGACGGACAATTGTATTTGCTGCTAATCAAGATCACGCTGAGTTTATCCAAGAAAGGTTCATCAAGAGGTATCCATATCTGCCTGCTGGATTTATAGAAGTGGTGCATAATAAGATCTCCCATAACCAAAGTATCATAGATCAATTTTGCGATCATCGTCATGAGAACCTACCACAGATAGCTGTCTCCGTAGACATGATGGATACAGGTATCGATGCACCGAGAGTTCTCAATCTTGTATTTTTTAAAGTGGTACGGTCTTATGCCAAATTTTGGCAGATGATAGGAAGAGGCACACGCCTCTGTCCAGATGTATATGGAGCGGGAAAAGAGAAAACAGACTTTTTGATTTTTGATGTCTGCCAGAATTTTGAGTTTTTTGATGAAAAAGAAAATGGTATTACGTCTACGTTCCAAAGACCGATCACTCAACAGATATTCATCACTCGCCTATCAGTATCTCAGCTGCTTTTGGAAACTGGAGAGGAAGATGATCGAGTACTAGCGGGTGCATATCTCGATACACTTCAAGCTTCTATAAAATCTCTGGACACCTCTCGATTTGATGTTCAGATGAGGAGAGAGTATGTCGATAGATTCGCAGATCGCTCAGCGTGGAATGGCTTAGTAGAAGATGACCGCCGGATCATAGAAAAATATCTATCTCCACTTCCTGTCCCAGAATCCATCAATGAGAAAGCTAGAAGGTTTGATCTTATGATGCTCAAGTTTGAGCAAGCTCGATTGTTGATGACAAGTGGCGAGAGAGGATACAGAGAGAATGTAATTAATATCGCAGATCATCTTAGTACCAAGTACAGTATACCACAAGTACTCAAATCGAAACCGCTTATAGAGCGACTGAAAGACCCGGACTTCTATAAAGATCTCAGCAATCGAAAGATAGAAGAGATTAGAATAGAAATCCGTGAACTCGTGCAGTATATCGAGGAAAAAGAAAAGGAGATAGTTAATATCGATATCCCTGATATATTAGAAGAAAGTGATGCTGATCATTCTTTTGTACCTAGAGTATCAGGCGAGCTCTATAAGCGACAAGTTGAAAAGTTCATCCGCGAGAACAGGAACCATATCACTATCAATAAGCTCAATACTAATCAAGCCATCACAGAGCCTGAGTTAGAAGAGCTACAGCGCATCTTATTCGATGGTGAAGATCGTGGCACCCTAGCACAATACAAATCCTCCTATGGTGATCAGCCACTCGGTAGGTTTATCCGAAGCATAGTAGGTTTAGACATCTCCAGTGCTAACGAACTCTTTAGCGAGTTCATCCAGTCCGGTCAGCTATCTGCAGACCAAACAAAATTTATAGATAACATCATCCAGCATCTCACAAGGAATGGTACGATAGACAAGTCCCTCCTATTTGAGCCACCTTTTAACGATCTACATAATGATGGGCTCTTCGGATTATTTGACGACCACGAAGCCACGAAGATCATCCACATACTGGATGGAGTGAATGGGAATGCTGATGTGGGGTAGATGGTTTTACTTGTTTGGGTAGTTTAATTGGTTTGGTAGTTCGTCTTATGGAAGATGAGTCCAATGCTCTACCCGAGCATAACCATGTAAGATCTGTTTCATTAGATCAGGGTTATCTACAAACCACTTCTTTTGGTTCTCATCCCAGTATCCTTCACAATAAATATTGGGTGTTGAAGTGATCTCCTTACTTTCCTCATTAATCAAAGGATAGACTCCAATGACCAACACTTTAAAGCCATGGCTTGGTAATGCCTCGCTAGGATTTCTCCACATCTTTTAGCAATGTTTTTGAAGTTTTCTTATCGCCTTCTCTAGCTCATGCTTTGCTCTACGCTGTTGCGCATTGTACTCACGAACTTTTTGATTGTGACGATTAAGTGCTTTTTGATTCTCGCGATTAATTCGATTAGCCTCTTGCTTCACTCTTTGATTGTGTTGGCGAACAAGTCGATTGTATTCGGCAACTGATACTTTACG
>CAZXIE010000189.1:0-3692 GCA_964640065.1 uncultured Saprospiraceae bacterium | reverse complement strand
GCTCATCAAACTCAACTACTCCATAACGTTCAGGATCATGCACTTGAAAAGCAAACACCTGAGCGCCTGAAGATAAAGAGGCGCTATCTTGACACAACTGACTGAATCCAGAACCGTAAAAGATATTATCTCCTAAGATAAGTGCTACTGGATCAGACCCGATGAAGTCAGCCCCTATGACAAAAGCTTGAGCGAGGCCGTTGGGCACCTTTTGAGAGGCATAAGAGAATGAGCAGCCCAGATCAGAACCATCACCTAGTAGTCGTTGAAAGGAAGATTGATCTTCAGGGGTTGTTATGATGAGGATCTCACGTATCCCAGAAAGCATCAATACCGACAAAGGATAATAGATCATCGGTTTATCATATATCGGCATCAGCTGCTTGGATATGGCCTTAGTTATGGGGTACAGCCGAGTTCCTGACCCGCCTGCTAGGATGATTCCCTTCAAGAGTTATGATTTTGGGTAAAGATAAAGAGATATGTTTTGTGGACCTATGACTTCCGGTGGTAATAACGATTAAGGTTGTTGTAGGAAGCTGCGAACAAAGTTTGCTTCGCAGTGCTTCTTTCGATAAGAATTGAAGAACGCAGTTCTTAAAGAGCTTAATAAGATAAGCTTTAGTTTTTAGCCTGAAGTGACTCTTGTGATCCGTCTACCCATATATTTTGCGATACCTTTGAAATATGCGTCTCAACAAAGAGCATATTAATCTTCTTAAAGATCAGATTCTAGCGATAAGGCCTGAAGCTGATATTTTTCTTTTTGGTAGTAGAGTAGATGATAATAAAAGAGGTGGAGATATCGATATCCTTATCCTTTCAGAAGAAAGACTGACTATCGAAGAGAGCCTAAGTATCGAGAGAGGATATGGTGATAAATTTGGCCACCAAAAGATTGATTTAGTATGTTTTAAAAAAGATGACAATCATCCTTTTAAGCAAGTTGCACTCTTCAAATCCATACCTCTATGAGTGAAAGAAACTTGCTTTTAAAGCTCCTAAAGAAAGAGCTTGTAACTATGGATCGGGCTATTAGTAATCTCAAATACTCCTTAAAAAAGGCTGAACGAATAGATCTTTCTAAAGAGTTATCAGCTGATGAATTCGAACTATTCGATTCTTTTTCGTCAAGGTTTCTGAGGTTATACGAAGTCTTGGTTAACACAGTTATAAGGACCATTCTGATCATAGTCAATGAAAGTGGTGATACTTATTTGGATAATCTTCATACTTCTGAAAAACTGAGTCTCATAACATCAACAAAAGACATTGATGAAATACGTAAACTGCGCAATCAAGTAGCACATGAATACCTTGATCATGAGTGGAAAGAAATTTATGAGAAACTCTTGAAACAGGCTCCCTTGCTACTGTCATCATGTACCCTGTCGGATACTTACGCTAGAAGATTGATTCAGAAACTAGAGTCATGATAAAAAAGTTAACTATTACGAAATCCGCCCCTCCTAAGCCCTTTGTGGAACTGACTGCGGATGAAAAGATGAGTAAGCTTTATCAACTAATTGAACTTTCCATGAAGTTGTCAAAACGACCTCTTAAACAACCTCAAGGGAAAGGCCTCATCATAAGGAAATCTGATGGATCTATATAGCGATGAGTTCATTGCTCTTTTTAGATCTTTTGAGCAAAACAAGGTCCAATATCTCATCGTAGGTGGATTTGCCACTAATTTTCATGGATATCATAGGACCACTGGAGATATTGATATCTGGGTGCTAGAGAGTACAGATAATCGAAAAGCGTTAATCAAGGCATTTGAGGAAATGGGTTTTGGCACACTCGAAAGTCTTCATACGGCTACATTCTTACCCGGATTCTGTGAAATTATTTTGGATAGTGGCATGTACATTGAGCTCATGGATCAAGTATTCTTTTACGATCAAAGCGCCTTTGAAGATTGTTATCATGCTGCAGAGATCAATCAGATAGAAGGCGTGACAATCAGATATATTTCTTTTCATCATCATATAAAATCCAAAAAGGAGTCGAACAGGCTGAAGGACCGACTAGATGTTCAAGAGTTGGAAAAACTACAGAAAAACTATCCCCCTCTGGAGGGGGCGCAGGGGGAGGAATAATAGTATTAATGTTATACCAATACCCCACAGGTGCTTATTATATGAAAAAATTTAGGATAAGTTAAATTTCAAGAAATGGGGGTTTTGCCCAGTGAAATACAATTTAACAGCTAAGCGTGCTTTACGTCGAGGTAGAAGCGGCTTTCGCCGTTCTCTTCGTCATCGCCCTGTCGGACGATGCTCCTTCGGAGTTCACTCGTTCATCCCTTTGGAGGGGGCGCAGGGGGAGGATGGATAGCCATTATCTAGACACGACTAAATAATTCGTAATCATGCCAATCATAAAGATCCCAAATACCCTACATTTGCGCAAGCGTAGACCAGTTAAAACCGTCATACACTTTAAATAGACTCAATACTACATGCACACAGGTAAGATCCTTACCCTTTTAGGTCTTCTAACACTAGCTTTTTGTTTCTCTGTTTTTGCACAAGTAGATTCATTAAGAGCGCCAGTTAATGTATCATCTGACAGTGATAATCAGATCAATATATACCTTGATCCAACAGCTGGAGAGCTCAACTTCGAGGAGCTTGACTCCATCATGAAGCAGCTTGATACTACTCTCAATAATTTAGAGCCTGTTTCTGACATCTATGGGCATTCCTTCTTTAAAGCAGATAGTCTTAAAGTATTTAAACCCGGTGATATAGTGAAAGTACCTGATAGCTATGCACTAGGATCAGGTGATGAGATAGCTGTGGCCATATTTGGAGTATCTCAGATGGATGCCATCATCACAGTGGATAATGCCGGATTTGTATCTCTAGGCCAGGACTTGCCTAGGGTAAATGTTAAGGGTTTGCGCTGGAGAGCAGCTAAGGAATTACTTCGGAAGAGATACAGTAACTTTTTCAGGTTTAGAGATGCTCAGTTTGCTGCTAGTGTTGTGAAGCCAAGATCACTTAGCGTAAATGTGATCGGTGAAGTTGAACAGCCAGGTACCTATCTACTAGAAGCCACTAATACAGCTTGGCATGCTATTGTAGCGGCAGGAGGAGCGACTAATATAGGTAGCGTCAGAAATATAGAGGTTGTGACCTCTGCAGGCACAAAAAGACTGGATGTCTATCAACTACTCAATGATCCCAGCGTACAGTCTGATTTTTACTTAGAGGATAATGCCATCATAAGAGTTGCACCTCTAGGAGAATTAGTAAGAATTAGTGGCGCAGTATTGAGGCCCATGAAGTATGAGCTTTACGGTACTGAGAATATAAATGATGTGATCAATTATGCCGGAGGACTGGTAGCTAATGCTGTCCAAGAGGTAGTCCAGGTTAAAAGATATGCGAACGACCGTGTACAACTCATAGACCTCAACATAAGAGAATTGAGATCCAAGAGGCAATCATTTACCATGAAGAATGGTGATGATGTTCATATAGCTTTTGTGCCAGATATCAGTTCTGATGTAGTGTATGTCGAAGGGGCCGTTATGTTACCAGGTTCATATGATATCAATAGTACAAAGCGCATCAGCGACCTTGTGCATAAATCAAGATTAAAGAGAGAAGCTCAAAGAGATGCTGCCCTTCTTGTCAGATTGAATCCAGATAGTACTTTTCACTTGATAGAGATTGATTTAG
>CAZXIE010000188.1:0-3746 GCA_964640065.1 uncultured Saprospiraceae bacterium | reverse complement strand
CATCCAGTATTGAGTGGATTTACATCGGCTGCCGCTGTGATCATCATCGCAAGTCAAGCGACGACCTTGTTAGGGATAGAGGTAGAAAGGAGTAGTTCTATCATCGGGATGTGCCGAAGTATCTTTTTTAAAATCTCCGAACTTGATTTTATGAGTTCAGTGATAGGCGTGGTTTCTCTTGTGCTTATTTTAGGGTTAAAAAAATTTAAAAAGTCACTACCAGCAGCCCTACTCGTGGTGGTCGTGATGAGCATACTAGTTTATTTTCTGAAATTAGAAAGTGTAAGAGTAGTAGGTGAGATACCTTCAGGACTTCCTTCGTTTCTAAATCCCATTACTCTAGATATAAACACAATTATAAAAGTATTACCACTTAGCATAGTCATAGGCTTGGTGAGCTTTGTGGAGAGTATGGCTATCGCTAAGTCACTCGGCAGCAAACATGGTATCTATAAATACAACTCTGATAGAGAGTTATGGGCTCTTGGCTTATCAAAGATAGGTGGGGCTTTTTTTCAAGCTATTCCAAATACAGGAAGTTTTGGAAGAAGTGCCATCAATGAATCTGCGGGAGCAAAAACGGGTTGGTCTTCGGTCTTCGCCGCAGTGATAACAGGAGTGGGTTTGCTATTATTTACGGAAGTGTTCTCATACATACCTTATCCAGTACTCGCTGCTTTGGTTATATCTGCCGTGATCAAGTTGATAGATATCAAAGAGATCAAACACCTCTTTTCGCATGACAGGTCAGACTTTTGGGTTTTACTGATCACACTCTTGGTTACCTTAACATTAGGAGTTAGAACCGGTATCATCGCGGGCATCGTTCTGTCCATTATCATGTTATTACAAGAAGTATCAACTCCTCATATCGCCGTACTAGGAAAGATCGATGATGATGGCATTTATAGAAATGTAAAAAGATTCAAACATGCTGAGGTCGAAGATGACGTACTGATTATCCGATATGATAATGACATCTTCTTTGGAAATGCCCAGCACTTTTTTGATACCATAGAGTCGGAACTGAGCACACGAGATGCAACAAAATATCTGGTACTTGATCTTACTTCTGTTACAAAAATCGATAGCACTGGGATTAGAAAATTTTATCAATTGATCCATAATCTTCAAGAGAATAACATTAGAATTCATTTTGCAGGAGCAAAGGGACCGCTAAGAGACCGACTCAAAGAAGAAGGGATAATCTCTACGTTGGGTCAAGAGAATCAGCACATGACCATAGAGCGAGCGATGGAAAAGATAAAACCCTCTCATAGCTAATCTAAGATTATACCTACATTAGAATCAGTAGAGAAACTATACTGATGACACTACAAGAAGGAATAGAATTAATAGGAGAGGACAAACTCTTGATTTATGCCTTGCCTATTTTTTTGATTGTCATCATCGTCGAAGCCGTGATAAGTCGTAGGGAACAAAAAGATCTTTATGATCGAAAGGACTTTATAGCGTCTGTCTGGATGCTCATCTTGACAGCTATTGTAGAGTTCTTGCCAAAAGCTCTTGCCTTTATAGCCTTCTTCTATCTACATGAGCTTACTCCACTTTCAGATGTCATCGGTCGCCAATGGTGGGCATGGGGTCTCTTGTTTGTTCTTGATGACTTCACCTATTACTGGTTTCATCGGATGAATCATGAGGTAAGATTATTCTGGGCAGGTCATGTGCCACATCACTCTTCTCAAAAGATGAATTTTGGTACCGCCTTGCGCCAAGGCGTAGGAGAGCGAGTTCATAAATATCTCTTTTGGTTATGGCTGCCTCTCTTGGGCTTTGACGCGATGATGTTATTCGTGGCGATGTCTATCAACCTCTTGTATCAGTTTTGGGTACATACTGAGTTGGTTGATAAGATGCCCAGCTGGTTTGAGTACGTCTTTAATACGCCATCTCATCACCGAGTACACCATGCTTCTAACATCAGATACCTAGACTGCAATCATGCTGGTGTCTTCATCATCTGGGATCGACTCTTTGGGACTTTTTCGCCTGAAGTTGTTACTGAGAAGGTCGTTTATGGACTGACAGCTAACATCGATACATATCACCCAATCAAAGTGGCTGGTCATGAGTACGCTTCTATCTGGCGAGATGTAAAAAGGACGGATAGTTGGAGTGAAAAGATGTCATACATCTTCAAGGCTCCAGGATGGAGTCACGACGGTGAAGACCGTAGAGCAAAGGTCTTGAGAAGAGAGATGAAGGCCTAATGACGTTCGGCTTTCGATCGAATAAGGAAAATTTACATCAGTAAATAGCCGTTTTTATACCATAAAACATAAGGAAAGCATCTTGATGACTGTTGGCAGACAGTAAGGTTGCAACTTCTATATCTAAAATTAGCTTAGTATAGTACTCAGAAGAACCAAGTTATGGATCTCAGGAAATTATTATTTGGCTTTGTCGTCTTACTTCTGGTAAGCTGTGCAGATGATGCCAGTTCTGATGAGATTCTTTTTTCAACTACTGGTATCAATGCGAATGGTCGTCTCGCTGATGAAAGAGCCCATGATGAGACCATTGAGTTAAGGACCGATCTTGTTCAGATTGGTCGATCTGGTGTGGCCTTTGGACATCAAGAAAGTACTGCATATGGCTTTAACTGGACCCACTCTGGCTTTCCAAGTAACAGTGATGTCTTGCGTGTGGCAGGTGATTATCCGGCAGTTATAGGATTTGATCTTGGTAAGATTGAGAGGGGAAACTCTGAGAATATTAGTGGACTCCGTTTTAACTTGATGAAAGAGCTCATTAAAGAGGCACATGAAGCCGGAAGTATTATTACAATATCATGGCACGCGGATAACCCGATCTCCGGCAGATCATCTTGGCATATCGCGGGCGAAGTGAATCGTATCCTCGAAGGTGGAGATAGCCACGAAAGATTGGATTTTTACCTTAGACGAGTTGCCGAATTCATGCATGACCTAGTTGACTCTGATGGGCAACCCATACCGGTCATATTCCGCCCATGGCACGAGATGAACGGTACATGGTTTTGGTGGGGCAGCGCACTGCTCACACCAGAAGAGTACCAGCAGTTGTTTAGATCTACAGTAGAAATTCTAACTGAGACCTATGATGTACACAATGCCCTCTTCTCATATTCTCCTAATTGTGCTCTAAGTATAGATGACTACTTGCTTTATTATCCTGGAGATGAGTATGTAGATCTGCTCGGTGTAGATGTATATGACTTTGTAGAAGAAGAGTCATACATAGATATCGCACGAACTAGCCTCTCCACGATCTCGATACTTGGTAACGAAAGAAACAAGCCTTACGCCTTCACAGAGACAGGCCTAGAAAATGTCGTCGAAGATGATTGGTGGACTAATAAGCTATATCCAGTGATCAAAGAAAGCGGTGCCGCCTATACACTTGTCTGGCGCAATGATAGAAGCGTACATTGGTTCGCACCATTTGAAGGGCATGCTTCAGCTGATAACTTTCGCGAGTTTGTCGCACTTCCTGATGTTTTGTTGCAGGGGGATATTAAGTGATCAATCAGATTGGATTCTAAAACTAAAAACAAAAAAAGGCCCTCAGTGAGGACCTTTCAGTAGCATGATGCAGGCTTGATCCCGATAGCTATCGGGAGCCGACCCTCCAAAAGTATTTGACTCAAGACATCAAACAAAAAAAGGCCCTCAACGGAGGACCTTTCAGTAGCGTGATGCAGGCTTGATCCCGATAGTTATCGGGAGCCGACCCTCCAAAAG
>CAZXIE010000187.1:0-3766 GCA_964640065.1 uncultured Saprospiraceae bacterium | reverse complement strand
ACACCTGCATATTGGTAAACTTTCTTTTCTGCTACCTGATCTGGATAGAGCAGGATGATCTTCTCGATCGACTTGGTATCATGAGTAGCCATCATAAGGTGAGCCCCCATCACTCCTAAGTCAAACTCTCTATGACCGATATGTGCGAATTCTGGATCTAAGACAAATAGTTGATCATCTATCGTCATCCAGCTGCCGGGATAGTAGTCACCATGTATGAGTTGCGTGCCTGTGGAGAGATATTCTTCACCAAGCGTATGGATCATGGAAGTGAGCTGGTCATCTGCCTGATAAGATGTTGCTGCATCCTGAAGGCCGAATTGTACATCATCAAGTGCAAATCCATTATCCATTACAAATGGAAGAACAAAGATGTGTTGATGATTCAGTTTTCTGAGTTCGAGATTAGGTGGGAAGTTGACTTGCGCTTCCGAGCTATGCGTGCGGTGTGCGATCTCTATCAGTTTGCTGATCGTTTCCTGAGATATCTGACGCGAAGCATAGATGCTCGTTAAGTCTTCTACGTGGCCAAGATCTTCCATCATGAGTAGATGCAGGTCCTGCTGATAGAAGATCACATTAGGTAGGTGCGAGGAGACATCACTACCTTGAAGTGCCTTGTAGAATTTCGCCTCAACATCTATACGTTCGATAGGTGCTGGTATGTCAGGATACTTCTGGACATATGACCTTGACTGCTTAAGGATAAATGATCTTTTGTCAGTGGTGACCCGGAGTACGACATTCATATTACCCTCACCAGCTTTGGCTAACTCTAGCACTTGCTCATTTTCTATCCAACCAAGCTTACTCAGCAATATCTGGACTTCCTCTACCTTACTATCGACGTGAATCTCCATGATCTATATTTACAATTATCAAAGATGTGAATTGACTTAATAAAATTGTCATCCATACTCATCCGAATCATAACACAATAGATGATCTTTTGTTAGTGTAGTATGCCGAAGAATCAGAAACCTCTTCTCGAGAAAATATACGCTGTGTGTAACCGACCATTTTCCTGGCGAAAAAAATGGGAGAAAGTCTGGGACGATGTCAAGTACTGTAGCGAGCGTTGCCGCCGAAACAAAAAATCTGTCTACATATGATAGGTATCGATGGATGCAAGTCTGGTTGGTGTGTTGCTCATGGTGAGATAGATTCTGTTCAGATTGTACTGATCCATCAGATCGAAGAAGTTAAGGACTTACTAGTGAGAAACGCGACGGCATTGATAGATATGCCGATGGGTTTACCAGATAGAGATCACCCAAGATCTGTTGAGATGCATGCTCGAAGAGTCGCAACTCATAGCTCTTCTTCGATATTTCAGACGCCATGTCGGAAGGCTGTATACGCGAGTGATTACGAGGAGGCTTTACGGTATCATAGAGACTATATAGGTAAAGGGATCTCCATCCAGTCGTGGCATATTTGTCCTAAGATCAAAGAGGTAGATACCTTCTTAAGAGGCCATCCCACTTTCGTAAATATTCTAAAAGAAGCACATCCCGAAGTATGCTTTCACTTCCTACAAGAAAGTCATGAGAAGTTGCCTTCTAAAAAGATAAAAGAAGGAGCAATTGTAAGGTTGGAAATACTTAGAACTTGGATGCCAAGCATAGAAGAAACATTTGCGAAAGCGAGATCAACTTATAAGAAAAAGGATGTACAAGATGATGACATCCTTGATGCGCTGTGTTTGTGGCTAGTGAGCTGGTTAGGTAAGCGTTATGGCCTTTCAACAGTGACTGACTCCAAAAATGATGCTTTTGGGATACCTATGAATATGCACTTTGTAAATCCTCATGAGAAAGTGGTGGTATAAATTCCATAGCACCTGCAAGAAACGGATTACTGCCTCTCATACTTCCCATAGAACCACAGCTTCGGACTCTTAGAGGTGTCGTCTTTACCATAGTAACCATAACCGATGATCTCATATTCTTGCTCCGTGACAGTCTCGTAGAAATACTCCATTTTAGGAGGAGATTTTTGGTCACTAGACCATATGATTAAGCCATCTTCTGGAGCACTGCCTTCATGTATCACAACATCATTTGGTTTATGTACGACGCACCACATCTTACCATCTTGGATTTTATTGACCCCTTTACTTTGCTCGGTTTTTTTGTTGTCTGGATAGTAATCAGTGATAGAGACTCGCTGAAAGTACGGGCTTTCGGAAGTGTATACTTGAGTCACTTGGATGGTATTAACAGTTTTTGATTTGTTTATAAAACGTTGCATTACATCTACATCCTTCATGTTAGCTGGGCGATCAACAGGTCGCTGGTCTTCCTTTACGAGGAAAGTGCCCTTCCAGGTTCCATCCAAAGGTTTGTAGACGTCAGCTAACTTGTGATCTGCTTCAACGACATCTGGTGCATCTATGATATTATTCACTTCGATCTGGGCATCGCAAGAGGCGGTGATGAGTACTATAAGTAGGACGATGATCTTAGGCATGATAAAGGTGGATTGTTTGCATTCAAACCTAAGCTAT
This sequence comes from uncultured Saprospiraceae bacterium, assembly GCA_964640065.1. GTDB lineage: Bacteria > Bacteroidota > Bacteroidia > Chitinophagales > Saprospiraceae > JAJRXG01. The sequence continues at coordinate 1,257 of CAZXIE010000187.1, read as the reverse complement.
TTCTTGAGACGTATTGCAGATACTATGCTATATTTGGCCCTCACTTCTCCCATGCCGAAGTGGCGGAATTGGTAGACGCGCTGGATTCAAAATCCAGTTCTTTCGGGAGTGCGGGTTCGATTCCCGCCTTCGGTACACTTACGGGAGCTGAATAAATGAACTTAAACAATTGGTTAACAATGTCTTACGTCATTTAGGCTAAGCTCACATGACACCTAAATATGACGTATATTTTGGCCGTCGACTCTAATTCGTAAAGTCAAAAAGTAAGACATGTTGGCCTTCTCAAAATTGTGTACTCTCATTACCTTGTTCTTTTATGTCAGCTTAGGCATAACCTCCGCTCAAGTAGATGTAGATACTGTATCCACCTACATCACTAACCTTGAGGTTAAAAATGAAAGACTAACAGGGCAAATCCAGAAGCAAGAGAAAATGATCCAAGATCTCTTACTTAGTAATGAGAGTCTCTATCTATCACTATCTGGCAAGGCGAAGAATGATGAAAGCTCAACACTAGATAGTGTACTGATGAAAGAGCTTGAATCAAAAAATCAATCACTAAAAGAAAGAATTACTGAGCAAGACATATTGATTCAAGAGCTTACAGATAGCAATGAAAAACTCTATGCCTCTCTAGCAGATCAACTGAATATAGAGAAGAGCAAAGATGTAGGTGGTGATCAAGCACTAGAAGCTAGCGCAGATGTCAGCCTCTTGAATCAACAAATAGCCGATCAAGAGAAATTGATCAGTGAGCTAACGGAGAGCAAGGCTATTCTAGAAAAGAAGGTCACTGACCAAGAACAGATCATTGACCTTCTTACTGTTGATAATACTAATCTTCGTGAAGAAATAACCCTCCAGTTGTCTCAAAAAGAAGAGATGAGTAGCCCAACTCAGCAGGTGGAACCTAGAGTTGAAGAACCTCAAAGACCAGATATTATGACCAAGTCTGCTGAAGAATCTCCACGGCAGTACTCTATCCAATTCTTCAAGTCTAAATATTCGAATAAGACATTTCCTTCTCTGAGCGGAATAGGAAGTATCACCAGTATTCAAAAGGATAATCTGACTTCTTATCAACTGATTGTTGATGATCCGTCGAAGCTTTCTTTGGTCCGTGCAGCAGGATTTGGTGATGCATATTTGATTAAGTAATTATTTCCCAGTTGAGCTATTATCTGGTATGATTCCAGATAAGATCCGAGCTAGAACCTCTCCTCTTGCGTGTCCGTTATAAGACCATAAGATCTA
>CAZXIE010000186.1:0-4018 GCA_964640065.1 uncultured Saprospiraceae bacterium | reverse complement strand
CAAACTCTCCATAGTAAATTCTTATGACGTTTGATCGTCGTTTCTTTAGTATTAAATCAACGAGCTCATGAGCTAGAGTTATATTAAAATAAAATAGTTCGTTACGCTTTACCTATTCCTTTCGTGTCAAATAACTTTTCCCCATTTCTCAAAACGGGATCGCAAAGATAACCCCATTAACTTCACTTATCCAAACCCAAAGTGAAAATAAATGCAAGATTTCTTCCACCCCTCTCAACCCTACCATTTATCTGTCGCCTTGGGCTTTCCAACAACTATTATTTGGTACAAAGATCTGTCTCCTTACATCGCCGCTGTTCTGGGCTTTCAACAGGTCTCGTACTCTTGCTTACATACCTCCTATTCATTATCCTTTTTCCACTTTCGTAAATGTTGGGATCGCACCTGTCTACGCGCCTCTATCTTCCTATCTATCCACATACATCTTCTCCATCATAACAGATCACGGAACCAGCGTCACACTACGCCACTCCTTTCGCTCTTCATCTTCCCCAGCAAAGGCATAGGTCATGCTCACCACATAGACACCCGGAGTTAGATCTGCATCATTCAACTTACCGTCCCATGAGATCTCTATATTACTCGAGGTAAATATCCTTCCTCCCCAGCGATCGTAAATACTCATCTCATATTGACTAAGCTGACAGTTGGAAGAGATAGATAACTGTTCATTGCCAAGCTGGCTGGAGGTCGATAGTACATTAGGTACATATACTAGACAATCACAGAAAGGCTGCTCATCTATGAATAGGCTGTCGGAGACAATGCATTCATCTTCTTGAAGCGTAGCTATGTAGGTGCCAGGAGTATTTACCCTGATAGCCGAGGATTGCTCACCTGTACTCCAAGTGATCATAGCGTCGTCATGATCTGCCACAGATAGTTCGACTTCTTCATCTTCACAGATGAACAAAGCACTAGCCGTGATCACTAACTCATCAGGTATAACAATCACTTCCAAAGTATCAAAGTAGATACATCCGGCATCTTGCAGCGCCATCACCTCATATATACCTCCTTCAGCGATGGTCCTAGTAGGACCAGATACGCCATCCGACCAGTCATAGGAAAACCCTTCTCTAGTAAGATCTATGAAGAGTTCTTCTTGTCCGCATATCACTGTGTCCATGACTAGATCAAGCTCTTCTACGAATTCTACTTCTATAGACTGCTCAAAACTGTTACCACAAGCAGTAGTGACTTCGACCGTATAGTTACCCGATATCGAAACATCTAACGATGGACCAGTCCTTCCATCATCCCACAGATAAGTGTTGTCATCAGGTAGTGTGATCGCAGAATCCAGGTTGCCACAGTTCAACACACTCATTGGAAGATCTTCTAGAAACTCTGTATCACTTAGTTGCAGATTGAAGGTGTCAGTGACCATACAAGAGCCTTGCTGGTAGGTTACCCAGTACGAGCCGCTCTCAGCAGCCACATAGGATTGGCTAACTGTACCATCTTGCCACAGGCCATCTCGCCCGCCTGGAGTATTGAAAAACCCCGGGCCTTCGCTACAAGGGATTTGGATATCAGCGATAAGCCTGTTTTGACTAGTAGATATGTCTATGCTATCTCTCCTCATACAGCCCGCCACATAGGCCTCTACTTGATAGGTGCCCTCCACATCAATCATGTAGTTCATCTCCTTTGATCCATCTTGCCAGAGTACACTGTCAAAAAGTGTAGGGTCGATGATGATAGTCGTTATATCAGATGGACACAGCACTCGCTGATCATCTTCGATGACCTCTTCCTTATGCACAGGTGGCATCGGCTCCACAACTAATCGTTGCAGATCAGAAGCATGGGCGACAATGCCGTTGAGTGGCAAGGCATTCTCAGTAAAGACAAACTCTCCCGTCTGATCATCAAATGAGACTTCATGCAGATACTCGCTAAAGTGGCTCCCGACATAGATCAACTCTGAAGATGGCCTGCGTGCCATGGTCAGTTCTTCCCTAAGTTCATCTGCAGGAAAGTGAGGTCTTGCGACATCCCATAGAGCACCACTTCGATAGAACTCTTTCTTTGACTCAGTGATCGTGCCATCCTGCCATCTATCTAGATCATAAGAATAGAAGACGGTTTGCTGGTTCTCAAAATCACTTTCGCCTGAGATCAGGTATCGCCCAGAAAAAGATATGGCGAGATTATTAGGGCGATCGACGGTCCTATCTATATAATCGAAGATCGTCAAGTTCTCGATAAGTTGTTGATCTGTAACTTCACCTAGCTCGGAATCAAAATAGAAGGCCTCTATTACATCTGACTCTGAGAGCATAAGCAGCAGAGAAGTGCTGGGCACATAGTCGAAGTAGGTAGTACTACTCACAAAACTAGATAACTGTGGAGCGGATAAGACTTCAGCAGATGAGAGAAAAGAGCTATGCAAAGTAATCTCCCCATCAAGAAACTGGTAGACTAGTATCTCTCGAGAATATGGCCGTCTTACTAACACCCAGATCTTACCACATGGTCCTGCGATAGTCCTCATCCCAGGACCTATATTTCTAGCGACAAGTCGCTCCCTGTTATCAGATACTACATCGCCGAGTCCGTTATTGAGACTCATATCTATGACTGCATGGCGAAGATTACCTATACCACGAGTAAAGGTGTCTTCCAGATACAACAAGTGAATAAGATTATCATCAAATCTATCTGGTATGAAAGCCGAGCTATGATGAAAAAACCCGCTGCCAAATGACAAAAATCCATCTGGAAGTATGTCATGATTACGATCGAAGATCCGAGTGCCGTCAGTATAAATCAGCAGGTTCCCATCTACATCAGATATGGCGCCTCCACCACCGCCGGTAAATCCGATCTCTGATTCGAAAGCTCTAGGAGGACTTTGTGTGAAGTCCATACCGGTTTCTTGCTGAAAGACCCATACACTATTGCGCCCTTGCCCGATACAACTTATGTGAAGGACAGATAAGCAAGCGCACATCCACAAGTTGTGATACATAGATAGGCTACCGTGCACTTTCATTTACGTAAGTGATATACTCTAAAGATGGTTTTTCTACTTGTATATCAAAAACGTGTCAAACCGAAAGATGTAGATCTGGATCGTTCTTAGATTCCTCCGGCATATTCCATGAGGCGCGTGGAGGCGAGCGTTATAGCGCCTATCACTTTCGTAAATATGGGCTAAACCATCACTCTGGTGTAGATAAGAAAATAGCAGGACTAGCTACATCCAGGTTGCCTCCCTCCTCTACATCGATAGATCTGCACACCGCGGTCTCACCTGCATCCACACTTACTGATTTACCATCTGGTATGACTACATGATGACAAGCAGTAGGGATCTCTATGAGGCTCCAGTTAGAGGCACCATCATGCCATGAGCCATTAGCAGGTCCTATCCATTCATTGACCAGATCACCGATGTTACACTCAGTTTGGTCTTCATAGAAGTATCCCATCACAAATGCCCATACCGCCGACTCAAGGATGACTGTTTCATTAGATGCGAAGGAAAACTCAGAGTCAACATAAGATTTAGCCGCTGGAGGATTCTCATTCATCAGCAGTGCAAAATGTACTGCATCTGTTGGTTCGGGATCTTTATTAGGTCCGCCAGGGATAAGGCCAGGCACTACCTCGGCTATGCCATCATGAAATGAAGGCAGGTGAAAGATAGCAGTGACGGGTTGATCCCCAACCCCAGATATAAAAGTCTGATTGAGAGAGTTGGAGCCAAGTATATAGTTGAGATGATTTTGTGCGAGGATGAGATACTCCACATCTCCGGAGATCTCATAAGCTAGGATCATCGTATAGGCAAACTGGCCCACGACATTGTTAGAACCCCAGAAGTAATCAGGAGGCGTCATACAAATACCAAATCCTGTTGTATCTCTTCTTGTTATATAGAAGTTAGCATACGCTACGATAGCAATCTCGAGCTGGTCTTTGAGCGGATCATCAGTGTCCTTCATACCCATGACATAAGAGAAGCTAGCCATGTTAGCTACCTCAG
>CAZXIE010000185.1:0-4125 GCA_964640065.1 uncultured Saprospiraceae bacterium | reverse complement strand
ACATCGTTCTAAATGATCAATCATTTGATTAAGACATTCATAATGCAACTATCAACACCCAAGTTGCAACTGCCTTCACTACTTCTTTTAGAGAAGAGAGAACCATCTCTCTCGCCCCACTTGCGTAAATGTACTTCTGGAAATCTCCTAGAAAGATCTCTTGATCGATTGATACTTATGGTGTGTCTATAAAACACCATGCACTAGCCCAGCCCTCAGAGTTTTACATAATTTTGAAATCAGTATAATCTTAACGATGCTACCAACCATAGAGGTGAACGTCATGACCTTCCTGATCTTCTTCGGATCAGTACAGGCGCTAGTGCTCGCAGTAGTGATTATAACAACCAAAAAATTTCAAAGAAAGTCAGGTTACTTTCTTGCACTTATGATGGTAGCATTTGCCTTCACCAATCTTACAACGGGTTTTTTCTTAAGCGGTGCAGAGGACAGATATGAGATCCTCAACTATACTCCTACATTCTTCATTACCCTTATACCTACTGCCACTTACTTTTTATTGAGATACCTCGTATCTCCACAATACAAGTGGCGATGGTGGGATTATCTTCCTTGGGTGATAGTTGCCATGGAGACTTTTCACAGAATCACTCGTTTTGTATTTTATCTATCAGACAGTCCAAAAGATCAATATCATCCATTACTATTTTTCTCAAGTAAGATTTACGAAAGTGTAGCCTTCATAGCAACATTGTTTATCGTCTTCTGGGGTATCAAACAACTCAATAAGTACGAGCAACTACTCTATAACAACTATGCGGAAGTTGAAGACAAGAGCCTGACGTGGTTGAGAAATTGTCTACTGCTTGGGCTGGCAGTCATATCAATCTGGCTGGTATCGTTAGCCTTAGATCTATCTTATGATCCAGTTAAAAACCCAGTCTATCAATATGGCTATGTGATAGGTCTAACTACGATCGGATTGACCATCATCATCTGTTATATCGGCTATGCGATGATCCTCAGACAGGGTATCATTGATACTGACATATTTGGTGTAGTACAGGACGAAGAAAGAGGAACCAATGAAGAAGACGAACCCACACTTTCTTCTAAGGCTACAGAGCATATGGACAGAGTGAAAACTCTACTGGTGGACCAAAAGCTATACCGAAATCCTGACCTTAACATGACCAAGCTAGCAGAAGCAACAGATCTAAGTAATAGCTATCTCTCGCAGATTATCAATCAAGTCCAAGGTCAGAACTTCTTTGATTTCATCAACTCATACCGCATAGATGAAGTCAAGGCCCTGCTAGAGAATCCAGATTTTGGACATTACACCATCCTTGGGATCGCCCAAGAAGCAGGATTCAAGTCCAAGTCTACGTTTAACTCGGTATTCAAGAAGATGACCGGCACAACTCCTTCGGCATACAAAAAGTCCTTATGACATCGCGGCTAGACCATGTTGTCTGATAGTCAGCAAGTTATAGGTCCGAAAGTATCTACTAGACCCTCCCGCACTTCATTATGTAGTCTTAATACGTCTGATTACATGGACATGGTCGATATGAGCTTTGTATTTCCTCATCTTAGTATCAGCAAACAAATAACACCATCATGGAAAGCACATTTTTTGATTTTTGGACGAAAGAAGCCTTCGGTATAGTTAGCGATTACTTCACCTTCGCTGCCGGCGCCTTTGTGTTATTCTATATTATCCTTAAGAAACCGATGTGGTTCCGTAAGGTCCAGAAGAAGCTCCCTACCCTTACGGATTATGGAAGAGACATCATGTACTCTTTGATCAGCGTAGCCATCTTTGCTACTGTTGCTTTGATGGTCTTCTACTATGGTCGCGATTATACACTTCGTTATCATGACATCGAGCAGTATGGTTACGTCTATCTCGGACTCTCATGGGTCTTGATGTTCTTTGTGCATGACACCTACTTCTACTGGATGCATCGAGCTATGCATCATCCTGTGTTGTTCAAGCATGTTCACCTTGTTCATCACAAGTCTACTAACCCTTCACCCTGGACGGCTTATGCCTTCCACCCTCTCGAAGGATTTTTAGAAGCGCTGATCATACCGATCATAGCATTCACGATTCCTACCTACGGGAACTCACTCGGATACTTCTTCTTGTTTCAGATTATCTATAATGTCTACGGACACCTAGGATTTGAATTGTATCCAAAAGGATTCCATAAGACTTGGATCGGAAAATATGTGAATACATCAGTAGCCCATAATCTACATCATGACAAGTTTGACGGTAACTACGGCTTATACTTTTTGATCTGGGACCGATGGTTTGGCACTGTAAGAGAAGATTATGACCAGACGTACGAATCTACAACTAGCCGCGAGAAGACATCTTCGCCAAGTCCTGTAGCTGCATAGTGCAGTAAGCTTGATTACCATGTACTTGTCAGAGGTGATGTACGTTATGGTGTTATGATAAAATATAACAGCTCGCTCATCATCACCATCTTCACGCTTTTCACCGTTCTTTCGAGCTGCTCCGAGGAAGAGCAAACTCGCGTTCAGGGAGAATTTGTTGAGGCCTCAGAACAGATAGATATCTCCTACGGAAGTGATCCTCTGCAAACTTATGACCTCTATCTCCCGGCTAATCGATCCACTATGGAGACAGATGTGATCATATTAGTTCATGGAGGTTCTTGGACTGGTGGCGATAAGGATGATATATTCGGTATTGTCGAGTTACTACAGCAGACGATGCCGGGTTATGCCATAGCTAATATCAACTATCGACTGAACATCGATCCTGATGCCCTATTTGTAGATCACATCGCAGATGTCGAGTCTGTTGTCCTCGATCTCGCTAATCGCAATGAAGAATTTGGAGTTAGTCAAGACATGGTGATGGCAGGAGTAAGTGCTGGAGGTCATATGACTCTTCTCTACGCTTACGCAAATAATACAAACGACTACATCAAAGTAGCAGGCAACATCATCGGCCCTACCTTCTTCCTAGATCCATCTTATACGGATGGAAGCAACATCTCCTTCTTAGCAACTATAGCAGCGATCACAACTGCAACGGGTGTCCCCGTAACTGATGAGGAGTATTATGGCCGCGTGAGTCCACTCTTATCAGTCACTTCTAATTCTGTACCGACTATCCAGTTTATGGGAGATCAAGATCCTTTGATTCCTATTACTCAAGGGTTCCTACTTGAAGAAGCCTTGGATAATAACAATGTATCGAACGAATTCATCATCTACGAAGGTGAAGGACATGGATGGACAAACCCTGCTAACTGGACTGATACAGCAGTCAGGTTTCGAGATTTTGTGGAAAGACATCTATAATCTTCAAAAAACCACATGAAAGGGTGATAGTATAGATCTTTGTCTCATTGTAACTTGCTTCTCATAAGAAGTTAATATGTTACAGACTGCATTATACAATACTGACACTGTGAGTACAATCAAAATATCAATGATCGAGGATGACGCGAGCATCCGAGATAGTGTCACGAAGTTCATTAGTTTTCATGAAGAATTTGAAGTCGCAGAAGTCTTCGGTTCTGTTGAGTCTTTTCTTCATCATATCGACATAGACCCTTCCTATGATGTCGATATTATCCTTCTTGATATCGGACTACCAGGGATCACAGGAGTAGAAGGCATACCGCATATACTAGCAAAGAAGCCAGGCCTTGAGATCATCATGCTCACAACTTATGATGAAGAAGAAATCATTTTGAAGGCTCTCTGCTCTGGTGCATCATCTTATATATCAAAGAAGGCATCACTTAAGCAAATTGTTGAAGCCATAAGGATCGTGTCGAAAGGCGGATCTTACATGTCCCCGTCGATCGCTCGCGAGATAGTGAATCATCTCCTTGGTGGTATTCAGCCAACAAAGAACTCTCTAACAGATAGACAAAATGAGATTCTAAAAGCACTCTCTGAAGGAAAGAGCTACAAGAAGATATCAGAAGAACTTTTCATATCAGTAGAGACTGTCAGAAGCCATATCAAAAAGCTCTACAAGCTTCTCCAGGTTAATAACAAAGCGGAGGCCATCGCTATGTATTTGCAAGGGAAGATCAAGTAGAGGGCCGAATAAACGCTAGTCTTCTTGGAAGCTAATTCTAGCGTTCTTGAAGGATTCTAGCCTCA
>CAZXIE010000184.1:0-4182 GCA_964640065.1 uncultured Saprospiraceae bacterium | reverse complement strand
TCTTTTGCTGCAAGAGAAGTTTTCGTCGGGACGATGGCTACGATCTATAGTGTCGGACAGGATGATGAAGATGTAACAACTCTACGAGAGAAGATGGCTGCCGAGCGAAATCCAATAACCGGAGGCCCTAGATATGATGTAGCGACGGCCCTGAGCTTATTGCTCTTTTACGTATTTGCTATGCAGTGTATGAGTACCCTTGCAGTTACAAGAAGAGAGACCAAATCTTGGAAGTGGCCTTTGGTGCAGTTTGTATTTATGACCGTGTTAGCTTTTGGGAGTAGCTTGATTGCTTATCAGTTGCTTTCTTAGTCTGCCCAAAGCTTAAGTGTGTACGACACGAGTTTCCCAGAAGGCACATTTTCCCAGGGACTTGCAGTCTCGAAAGCCTTGAGGATTTGTTGTTTTTGTTCATCAGATAGACTAGGGTTTTTAACAAAGCTTATATCCTTTGGCATCCCTTTTTCATTGAGTTTGAATTGCACATAGACCGGCATATAGTCTTTGATACCTAGCATAAAGAAAAGGTCTCTTCCAACCTCTACTGCATCATTAAGTAACTGCTCATACGCTTCAAATCCTATAGCAGGCCCCGGCTCTATGATAGGCTCTATCGGAGTAAAAGGCATCGCCATTTTTTCTGCTATCTCATCTGCAGAGATAATTATGGGCTTTTGTTTCTTTTTAAACTCTTGGGTCCTTCTAGATGATTCTTCTTTCATCGTGTCATTGACATATGTCACCGGCATATCCATCTGTGTAGCTAGTTCTTCTGCAGATACGACTATAACATCCCCATTGCTTTTTTTGAATTCCTCAGTTCTCATCGCCGCATCACTCTTTCCATCATCCACAAATGTCACTGGCACATCCATCTGAGTAGCTAGTTCCTCAGAAGATATAATTACTGGAGAAGCGTTATACTCTATCTCTTGGTCGGTCGCTGTAGCACCATTGGCACTAGGTGCAGCGACAGTGAGATTTTTGTCTTTCGAAGCCCTGGCAGAGGCAACTGCCGGACTGACGTCTGCAACTTGATCCTCGCTATCCGAGATTCTTTTCGCTGCCATAAACTCTGGTTGAGGCATATGGTCATTATTGACGGCAGCTTTTTTGGAAGCAATCTTTTCATAGTTTTCTATTGCAGGATCTTCACTTGTCACATTAGCTGAAGCTACATAAGCATTCTCTTGAGATGCTTGTGAAGCTGTTTTTCTACTACTTGCTACTTGACCACTCACATCATTACTGACCTCTGTAGTTACTGCACTGACCACACTCGTAGATGACTCTGGAGCTGACTCTTTCATCATCGCCACTGGCGCATCTTCCTCATATCGATCTGGACTTACAGTCTGTTCTGCAGCAAACCCTGCGACATCTGTCGAAGCATCTTGTCTAAGTAGTACACCTACCGCCATCACTAATGCCAGAGAAGCGGCGACAGCATATGGCCATAACTTTTTATGAAGAGGGACGACCTTAGCTGTAGACTCTTGTACATCTAAAAGTCTTTTATCAAGACGCTTGGTAGCAGCGAGATTATCTTGGGCATAAGGGGCACTTAGGCCTTCCCATGCTTCTGCCAATAAGGCATCGTCTAGAGCTAGTTTCTCTAACTCATATCTCTCCGCAGGACTGAGACCCTGTCGGATATACTTGTCGATTAATTGTGCACCTCTTTCCATCACTTACTTTTTTGAGATGAGTTGATCATGCAGTTTTTGAGATTTCTTCTTCCATTTTGGATGCTTGACCTGACTTGCCCTACACTTAAGTTGAGCTCCTCGCCGATATCAGCATAGCTCTTCTTGTCATAGTAAAACATAGTCACGCATTTTTTTTGTTTGCCTTCTAGCAAGTCGACACACTTTTCTAATTGTGTGAGTTCGACCTCCTTTTCTACATTATCGGGATGCAGAAGGTCCTCATAATACACAAGCTCAGCATCACTTTTTTTGCCTTGGTGTGTATTAATCTTTCGTAACTTTTCGAGACAGTGATTGCGCGTGACGGTATATAACCAAGACTTGAAGTATTTGATATCAGAGGTAAGGATCTTCTTCACAAGCTTCTCATAGATCTCCATCACGGCATCTTCAGCGTCAGCCGTATTCTTATAGTAGGACATACAACTACCATAGACCTGCTTCATATATCTGCCAAATAATTCAGCCACATATTTCTGGTCCTCGGTGGAGCGATATTTTTTGATGAGATCCTTGTCTTCCAAGATTTTATGAGTCCGTTCTTATGTAATCTAGATATTCTTGCATCATAGTAGCAACTTCACAATATTAACTTATCGCTATGACTATATCTTCTTTCACGAGACACATATTATTCTCTCTTGCATTGATCACTCTTCTTTTTAGTTGTAAGACGCAGGAAGAGTTGGATGCTATTTCTCCAGATGAGACCACCACTTTTACAGATGATATCACTTCCGTAAATGTTCCCTCCGAAGCAACCATCGAGTCGGACTCTTTGGTGTCAGGGACACTGTTGGATACTCATGGAGATGTCTTGATAGGAGCGAAGATTCAACTTTTAGAAACTGAGCAACTTTCTTTCTCTGATATTAATGGTAAGTGGGAGATTGATGCCAAAGGACACAGCTATAGTGGAATTGTCATTTCGCTTGACGGATATAAACCTAGAAGGATGACTCCCCCGGTGGGAAGCAGTACTGTTGTCATCATGAAAGAGGGGAACGGAGAGGCTGATATGATGATGGACGAAGCGGTTTATAGTTCGAGAGCCCGAGGATCCGTTACTAAAACTGCAGAGATATCAGTGGCATCAGCACCTGCAGAATCTAGCGCTCCACCGCCACCTGAAGGAAGTGTAGCAGGATCAAGGCGAGTGAGACCAGGGAAACAAGTAGACGCCAACGCTGGATTACTCACCGCGGGAGAGTGGAATGACCTCCACAACTGGGACGACTGGGCAGAGCTACTCGATAATCAGGATTATAATGAGATGCAGACTCATTGGCAGATGTTTCCGCAGTCGAGATACAGTATCTTCTTAAGAAACGATCACGAACTACCAGTACAAGATGCACTAGTGGAACTACTAGATGATAAAAATCAGGTGATCTGGACAGCCCGCACAGACAATGCGGGCAGAGCAGAGCTCTGGGCAGATATGGGTTCAAGAGACAAATCTCTAAGACGTATCAATGCACGAGTAACAACAGCTGGGACGACTGAAGTGTATCAAAATCTAAAGTCGATAGAAGCTGGTGTCAATCATCTAGATATATCAGCCGACTGCTCCACGACACCGCAAGTAGATATCTTCTTTGCAGTAGATGCTACAGGAAGTATGGGCGATGAGATTGCTTATCTCCAGGCTGAGTTGCAAGATGTTATAGAACGAAGCCTCGTGGCTAATGCATCACTAGATGTCAGACTTGGTTCTGTGTTCTATAGAGATACGACAGATAACTACCTGACGCAGTCACAACCACTTTCTGCCGATGCACAGAAGACTATAAACTTTATCGCTACACAACATGCTACGGGTGGGGGAGACTATCCTGAAGCAGTAGATGCTGCGCTTGATGTGGCACTTACTCAGGATTGGAGTGAGCAGGCGATAGCTAGGATTGTTTTTCTCTTATTAGATGCGCCACCACATCATAACCCTGAAGTGCTTGATAATCTAAAAAGCCAAGTTAAAGAAGCCGCAGAGCTAGGTATAAAAATCATACCGATCACCGCCAGTGGTATCAATCGTCAAACAGAATTTCTCATGAAGTTCATGGCCATCGCCACTAACGGAACATATGTTTTTATAACTGATCATAGCGGCATCGGTAATCCGCATCTCGATCCAGTGGTCCAAGATTACGAAGTAGAAAAATTGAACGACCTCATGGTCAGACTGCTCTATAACTATACAAAGTCAAATGGATGTCAGGACAACCAACAGATCGAAAAGAGCGTCAAAATATATCCTAATCCAGCCAAAGACTTTGTGACTATATCTTCAGATGTCGCTCTGAGAACTATCAAGATCTTGAGCAATACGGGCATGGTCATGGGTACTAAGACTGATGTAGATCAAGGAGAAAATCGCCTTGATGTATCAGGCCTTGTAGATGGTCTTTACACCATCCAATGCATAGGGGAGGAGAAGGAGTTCTCCCAACCATTGGTTGTGATTAATAGGTAG
>CAZXIE010000183.1:0-4258 GCA_964640065.1 uncultured Saprospiraceae bacterium | reverse complement strand
CGAGGGTCGATCACTCCGTCATCCCAGCCTTCTGATGTAGAATGCCAGGCCGACGCCTTTGAGTCCGCCTCAGCGATGAGCATATTGCGGAGCATCTCGCCTTGTGCTTCGTCAAACTCGATACCAGACTTCTTAGCAGCGGCACGTTGGATGAGGTCCATCACACCTGCAAGTTGCTCGGCCCCCATGACACCTAGTTTGGCATTAGGGTAGGTCCATAGAAATCGCGGATTATACGAGCGACCATTCATGCCGTAGTTACCTGCGCCATAGGAGTTACCGATCATCAGGGTCAGGTGCGGCACTTCGCTATTAGACACGGCATTGATCAGTTTTGCCCCGTTCTTGATGATACCCCCTTCCTCATACGCCTTGCCGACCATATAGCCCGTCGTGTTATGGATGTAAAGGATGGGTATATCGTTCTTATTACATAGCTGGACGAACTGAGCGCCCTTGTTGGCAGACTCCGAGAAGATCACACCATTGTTACCTATGATGCCGATCGGATAACCGTGTATGCGCGCATATCCTGTCACCAGTGTACTCCCATATTCTTTTTTAAACTCCGAGAAGTCCGAGCCGTCTATCACACGCATGATCAACTCCCGGATATCGAAGGGTGTCTTGACATTAGCCGGGATGATAGAAAGGAGGTCTTCACTTTCGTAAATAGGTGCCTCAAAACTCTCGGGTGTCATCTGTGGTGTGGTTGTCTTCACATAGCTCATGATCTCTCTGGCGATGCGAATCGCATCTCTCTCATCTTCTGCGAGGTAATCACTCACTCCAGATACACGACTGTGCATCTCAGCACCACCGAGTTCTTCGTCAGTAGCGACTTCATTAGTCGCCATCTTCACTAGCGGCGGGCCTGCTAAGAATACCTTAGCTGCTTTCTTCTGAAAGATGGCATAATCGGACATGCCTGGTACATAGGCTCCACCAGCAGTGGCATTACCAAAGACCATGGAGATCGTCGAGAGTCCCATCTTCGACCGATTAGTAATATCCTTGAATGATTTGCCTCCATAGTTAAAGATCTTGGCTTGATCTGGTAGATTGGCTCCCCCACTCTCTACCATATTAATCGCAGGAAGCTTGTTCTCTATGGAGATCTGATTGGCTCGCATGGACTTCCACATCGTATCGTAGTCTACTGAGCCTCCTTTGCGTGTACCAACGTTAGCGTTGATCATACAGAGTTTACCAGAGACGATGCCGATGCCTGCTACGTTAGTGCCCCCTGCTCCAAAGCTGCCTTTGCGCTTGAGTCCTACAAGTGGAAGTAACTCTAGAAAAGGGCTGTCTCTGTCTAGCAGTAGTTCTATACGCTCACGTGCGAGCATTTTGCCTTTGGCTCTTGCTCGGCTGATATGTTTTTCTTTCCCTTGAAATCGACTTTTCTCCATATGCGTCTGGAGTTCGTCTATGAGGGCTTGCATCTCTGCACGATTAGCAGTGGATGCTTTGTCCTTGATCTGTACTTTAGAAGTTAATACTGCCATAGGTCTGTCTTAGAATGCTACTATATGCTGAAGGTCTGCATCAAATGGTTCTCCCAGTTCATCCAGATAGTCCTTACCAAAAAATGTAGTGAATGCCTTTACTCCTTTCTTGGTAAAGTGAGGTAAGAGCATACTCCAGATCATCGTCTCTGCCATGTGTGTACTTTGTGTCTTTCTGATGATCTCTTGCGCAGACCAAAAGAAGGCCAGCATCCAAACATTGAATGCGATATTATTATAGATGCCTTTGATGGGCTCTGGCTTCATATTACCAGCGGTGATCGCAAATGCTATGGCAGCCTTATTATCCTCTATGGTCTGGTTGATCATCAGGCGAAACCTCTTATTCATCACAGGTAAGGTCTGCACATGTCGATCTAAAAATATGAAGGCATACTTCTGTTGATATCGATAGTATAGCTGTACTTCGTTATGGAGATTCTCAAATGATGGTAGCTGGCGAGTCTTCTGTCTCTCTCTGAGTATCTTCTCCCACATCTCATCACCGATCTCCTCCAAGAGGATTTCTTTTGTCTTGTAGTGATAGGTTAGATTACCACGGGTGATCTCCATCTCCATGGCGATGTTATATAGAGATACCGCTGCATAACCGTATCTATTAAAAAGGTTGATAGCCACCTCCTTGATGCGGTCTTTTGTGGACTGCTTATTAGCAGGCTTTATCGGCTGTATTGTAGGCTTCCCTGATGTCTGCTTTGCCATATAGGTGATTACAGCTATAAAATTAGTCTATTTTGACTAAATAATACGATTCAATCACATATCAAGATGTTAAGAGGTTGGTTAATGAGCGCATGGCTCTCATATGCGAGATATCTCTATGAGAACAATAGAGATGATTTATTAATAATTATTGGTAGAAATCACATGTTTGTTCATTTTTAATACAGGAATAGTGATAAATTAGAGAGATGGTTAAATCCTACGAAAAATATATTTCTTCTTACTCGATGAAAAAGTCAGATACCATCACCGTTAAGAAAGGTAGACACCGCGAGCAAACGGTTATCTGGCTATTATTTGATCATCGTCCTGATTGGCTAACGCTACTCAAATCACATCCCGACATAAAGTACTCTCTATCTAAAGGCAGATGGTATCTACCATATCAAAAATCCAGTTGGCAAGGGCTGCTGGACTTACAACTACCACTTACCATAAAGGATGCCCATGGCACCAGACGAACTGCGACGAAGTCTGATAACGCCATCATATCTCAAGACAAGATACTTGAGAGCTCCCCATCAGTGTGCGAGAATGACAGTGGAAATCGCACTGCTGACATAAGACCCGATCGAAAAGCGATAGGTCTGCATGGCATAACTTGTCAAGGTGGATATTTTTTTATCACTATAAGTTACAATGACGATGAAGTATCATTTTTAAAATCCTTAAAGACTAGCTACTGGAATCCTGATCGGAAAGTATGGGTCAGCGCTGCCACATCGGGCAATCTTCAAAGACTACAAGAGCGATATGCCTACTGGGATGCCACTCAGTATCTACGTCTTACTGAGCTCATCAAGACAACCAGAAACCAGCCGAGAGCTTACTTCCATCCATCTACTGCTTCTACTGATCAGTACGGTATACACTTTTACAAAGCACCTAAAGGCGTCGAGTATATCAAATCTCTCAGTAACAGGTCGTATGACAACAACGATCGAAGGTGGATCATATCCTCTCTGGAAGTAGACGCCAGAGAAGTAATCAAAGAGCTTACTTCTCTCGGCATCGAAGTCTTTGACTATCGCAAAAAGCAATTGACAGAGACGGAACTTGCAAATACTAAGGACTGGTCAAAAAGGACGAAGCACATCATCTCCAAAGCTCCCAAAGAGCACAGAGAGATCATAGAGACATATGTTCTTACGATGGTCAGAGAAAGGAAAAGTTGGAATACCATCAAATCCTACAGTTCGTGCTTCATGAGGTTTTTATGTCATCATCAAATATCTCCTGAGGAGATGGATAGCGATGATATCAGCGCCTATCTAAGTGCAGTAGCTAATAGTTATGTATCCTACTCTGAGATCAATCGTCATCAGAGCGCTATCAGGTACTACTTTATCAGTGTAAGTGATCGAGAGATATCTTGGGATAAAATACCGCGCCCCGTACAACCTAAGAAGCTGCCACACATCCTTAGTAAGGGCGAAGTTAGAAGAGTGTTAGGTCAGCTCAAAAACGTCAAACACTTAGCTATGCTCTATCTCGCTTACGGAGCTGGACTTAGAAGCGGAGAGATTATAAGTCTGCGCAAAGAAGACATCGACTGGGAAAGAAGACAGATATGGATCAGACGCGGCAAGGGTAATAAAGATAGAGTTGTCCCTATGGCCTTAAGTCTACAGCGTATACTGAAAGTCTACCTTAATACAAGTAAACCTAAATCCAAGTGGTTATTTGAAGGAGCTAAGGCTGGCACACATCTAGGAAGTGGAAGTTTATCGAAGACATTTAAGAGAGCGTTAGAAAGAGCAGGATTAGCTACAACGTACAAGCTTCATAGCTTACGACATAGTTATGCTACTCATCTACTAGATGCAGGTACAGATGTAAGGTTAATCAAAGAGTTATTAGGACATAGGGATATCAAAACAACACTTATCTATACGCACATCAGTGATGAGAGTCTACGTCATATCATAAGTCCAATAGATACATTAGAACTTGATAAAGTGGACAAATACTGATGTTTTGTCCAGATATAACATAGTTAGTCGGCA
>CAZXIE010000182.1:0-4412 GCA_964640065.1 uncultured Saprospiraceae bacterium | reverse complement strand
GGGTTATGTTCGAACGAGATGCGCTTACCGCTGCATCAGATTTCTCGGGAGAATTATAAATTTCTTGAAAAAGCCCTGAGAAAGATTATAGATTAGTAATTTTCGAGTTGTATATTAGATAGCATATCATTAACCATTAAATTATCATTATGCGACTAATTACATTTCTTTTCATCTGTATTCTAGCAGTTCCGAGTTGTAGCACACTGAATACAGTTATCAAAGCAAAACAAAATGGAGAAGGTACCACCGAGGTATATGACGTTAGCTATGATGATGCCTGGACTTTAGCTAAGAAGTCATATAGATGGGCAGGATCAGATGCCATCGAAGAATACAAAGAGGAAGGTTATATGCTCACAAGCAAAGGCCAGAATCTAGTTTCCTCAGGATCAGTCATGGGTACATGGATCGAAGACCTGGGTAATGGGAAGACAGAAGTAACAGTAGTCTCCAAAAGAAGAATTCAAACTCAACTTGCAACAGGATTAACAGAAACCAAATACCATAAGTACTTCGCCAAAGGTGTAGAGATCATGAAAAGTGGTGAAAAACTTCCGTTGACTGCTCCTGAAGTGTAGAACCAGATTTACTTTTCATTCATTCTTCGCGACCGTTCAAGTCTACAGATTTGTCTATTGTTGTATCTATGAGATTCCAAGTTTTTTGGTGTGTTATTTTCGTTTGCGCTTTCGCAAATGTCAATCTTCTATCTGGCCAGATTGTATCTATAGACCCGGCTTTCTTCTCAGTAGATAGTACGATAACTGTGACCTATGATGCGACTCAAGGAAGCGGAGGACTTCGCGGAGTGTCACAAGTCTATACGCATACTGGCGTCATCACAAGATCTGGTGGAGCAGGCAACTGGCAGTATGTACAGGGTGTATGGGGTACTGATGATCCCAGAGTTAAGATGACAGCGATCGGAGATGACAAACATCAGATCACATATAATATCAAAGAGTTTTATGGTATTCCGGATAACGAAGAAGTTGTAGAGCTGTCCTTTGTTTTTAGAAATGTTGATGGTTCACGTGAAGGTAAAACGACTACTAACGGAGACATTTTTATACCTCTACCTGAGGCAGGAGCGTTTGATGCATTTTTTCGAACTCCGAACTTGAGACAGTTAGTTGTTGAACAAGGTTCGACACTGCCTATCGAAGTAGTCACCTCTGAGCGAGCTAGAATAAAACTTTATGATAATGACGTCTTAGTAACCGAAGTAACTGGCACTGAGTTAAGTCTTGATTATGAGATTACAACTTCGGGTAATCACATCATAAGATTTGAGGCAGAACCTGAGAACTTTGCAGAAGGTAAGACTGCTTCTGTCTCACTTGTCTATGCTCCACAGGTGGATATTCAAGACCCTCCTGTTGAATTAGAACTTGGATATAATCTTATCGGAGAAGGAGAGAGCTATCTATACATACATGCTCCTGATAAAGAGTCTGTCTTTGTATTAAGAGATGAGTTTTTAGTGGATGAAGCTAACCTACTTAATAAGACCTCAGATGGCGAACACTGGTGGATACAACTTAGCGGCCAAGAAACATCAGAAGACTTCTTATACCAATATTTGATCGATGGCGAGTTGATTATCGCTGATCCATTAAGTATGCTGATATTAGATCCAATTCACGATCAAGGCGTCTCTAACCTGTCAGCTTTACCCTCATATCCCTCAGCCTTTACAGAAGGTCATGTTTCATTAGTAAGGCCTGATCAAGCATTTAGCTGGACTGATGGTGACTTTAGGCCTGCTGAAAATCAGGATCTCGTTATCTATGAAGTGCTGCTCAGAGATTTCCTAGCTTCACATAGCTATGCAGATCTAACAGATACACTTAGTTATCTGCAAAGACTGGGTGTAAACGCCATAGAGCTCATGCCTTTCCAAGAGTTTGAGGCCAATGACAGCTGGGGATATAATCCCTCGTATCATATGGCACTCGACAAATACTACGGCACCCCCGAAGAGCTCAAGACTTTTGTAGACGCGGCACATGCTGCAGGGATCGCTGTGATACAAGATGTTGTTTTTAATCATGCCTTTGGGCAGTCACCACTTGTACAGATGTATTGGGATCGCAGTAATGGTAAGCCTTCTGTTGATAGCCCTTATTTTAATCCTGATGCTAAGCACCCTTTCAATGTAGGCTTTGATTTTAATCATATGTCTGATGCTACACGAGCGTATGTCAAGAGATGCCTTGACTACTGGATCAGTGAGTTTCATATTGATGGATTCCGATTTGATTTGTCTAAAGGATTTACCCAGAGACAGTCATTTGATAATGATGTTTTCTCAGCTTTTGACGCTGACCGAGTAGCACTCCTTAAAGAGTATGCAGACTTTATCTGGGATATAGAAGATCACCAAATCATCATCCTTGAGCACTTTGCTGATAACTCTGAAGAAAGGGAGTTGGCGGACTACGGCATGCTCCTGTGGGGCAATGGCAACTTTAGCTTCAACGAAGCTACCATGGGCTACCATGATAATGGTAAGTCGGATTTCTCTTGGCAGTCCTATCGCCAAAGAGGATGGTCTACTCCTCATATCATAGGATATATGGAAAGTCATGATGAAGAGCGACTCATGTACAAGAATCTGACATTTGGTAACTCAAGCGGAGGGTATTCTGTCAAAAATCTTGCGACGGGTATTGAAAGAAACAAGATGGCTTTGACCTTCTTTATGACCATACCTGGTCCGAAGATGATCTGGCAGTTTGGAGAGTTAGGATACGAGTTCTCTATCAATAGATGTGTAGATGGAAGGGTAGAAGGTTGCAGATTAGATAGAAAGCCTATCCGATGGGACTTTGAGGATCAAGAGATGCGTAGATCACTCTTTGATTTATATGCAGGACTCATCAGACTTAAGAAGGAAGAAGATGTCTTCGAGACATCAGACTTTGATATCAACCTATCGTCTTCGTTGAAGACTATACACTTATCTGACAGCGGTTCTAACACTAATGCAGTCGTGATTGGCAACTTTGATGTTGTGGATCGCTCTACTTCTCTTCGATTTGATCATACTGGTATGTGGTACGATTTGATCACTGGAGACAGTATGTTAGTTTCTTCTACTTCAGTTAACATGACACTCGACCCTGGCGAGTACCATCTATATTTTGATAAGAACCAGCAGTTAACTACTAGTACTTCGGATATAGTGCTAACGGGAGTTGAGTTCAATCTTTATCCTAATCCTACTAATAGTGAAACACAGCTAGTTATTACTGCGGATAGAAACCTTGATGTACAGGCGTCCATTATATCTTCTCATGGAGTAAAAGTGAGCGATGTGGATCTACAAATGATCAGAAAGGGTAAGGAGTATGTCAAGCTCGAAGTCGAATCTCTGTCTTCTGGATTGTACTATGTGTTGATAGAGTCTGTTGAGGGAAGGGGGCTTGTGTCTTTTGTGAAGGAATAGACAAAATCATTATTGAGCTTTCTAATGAGCAAAGTGATCTGCAACCGAGCCATGCAGAAAACTAGTTAAGAACAGTCTTGTAAATAAGAAAAGCCCTCATCAAACTATATGAAGGATTTTGCGGTCTGGACCTCGGCATAGCCGAGGCAAGCTGGGACTCGAACCCGCGACCCTCTCGGCTCAGCCGGGACAGGTATAGGATAATCTAAGAGAGAATCACTTATTATTAAGGAGGTTAATAGGCTGATGAACCAGCCAATCTAGATATTTTCGATTTTGTCTTTTTAGCTGCCTTTCTCTTTTCAAGGCTATCGATTTAGATTCGAAAGCCTCAAGATAGATTAGTAGCCACGGACCTTTATGGGCAGTAAAGTGAGATTTGTTTTGGTTGTGCTCTAATAGACGTTTATATGGATCTGCACTATATCCTTTATAGTAGATGTCCTTATATTTTGAGTGAATGATGTAAACGAAGTGATCCATATAAAAAAAGGGAAGCTAAATGCTCCCCCTTTGCGGTCTGGACCTCGGCATAGCCGAGGCAAGCTGGGACTCGAACCCGCGACCCTCTCGGCTCAGCCGGGACAGGTATAGGATAATCTAAGAGAGAATCACTTATTATTAAGGAGGTTAATAGGCTGATGAACCAGCCAATCTAGATATTTTCGATTTTGTCTTTTTAGCTGCCTTTCTCTTTTCAAGGCTATCGATTTAGATTCGAAAGCCTCAAGATAGATTAGTAGCCACGGACCTTTATGGGCAGTAAAGTGAGATTTGTTTTGGTTGTGCTCTAATAGACGTTTATATGGATCTGCACTATATCCTTTATAGTAGATGTCCTTATATTTTGAGTGAATGATGTAAACGAAGTGATCCATATAAAAAAAGGGAAGCTAAATGCTCCCCCTTTGCGGTCTGGACGGGACTCGAACCCGCGACCCCCTGCGTGACAGGCAGG
>CAZXIE010000181.1:0-4520 GCA_964640065.1 uncultured Saprospiraceae bacterium | reverse complement strand
TCCGCGGACTGTGTAAGTTGATCAGCATAATCAGCAGTCAGACCTTCCTTCATCAACTTGGCCATGACGACCTGTGGAAGTTCAGGTAAAGAAGCTTTGGCCTTATCTATATCTTCTTGTGATACCGTAAGTGGAGGAAGATCGGGATCAGGGAAATATCGATAATCAGCAACGCCCTCTTTTTCTCTCATGACAGAGGTTTTGCCAGTATCTGGATCGAAGTGCAGCGTCTGTTTGTTGAAAGTGATGCCCTCTTCTATCATCTTAGTTTGTCGCTTGGCTTCATACTTGACAGCCTCTCTTGCAAATCGACGACTATTGAGATTTTTGATTTCGCAGCGCTCACCTAATGTTGGCGATCCTGCAGGTTTGATGGAGACGTTACAGTCACATCTCATCGAACCTTTTTCCATATCGGCATCTGAGACTCCGATATACCTTAATATCTTTTGTAACTCAGTCATAAAGACAAATACCTCTTCTCCCGATGACAGATCAGGCTCTGTCACTAACTCCATCAGTGGAGTGCCAGCACGATTAAGATCTACCATACTGAGCGTATCATGCTGATCATGGATGGTCTTGCCAGCATCTTCTTCCATATGTATGTGATGGATCCTGACGGTCTTTTTTTGTCCATTGACCTCGATGTCTACGCTGCCACCTATGCAAACGGGCTGTGCATCTTGCGTGATCTGGTATCCTTTGGGTAGATCTGGATAGAAATAGTGCTTTCTATCAAAGTAATGAGTGGGATTAATCTCACAACCCAAGGCAAGACCAAGTTGGATGGCTTTTTTAACATGTGTATGATTAGCAACAGGTAGTGTGCCGGGATGTGCCAGCGAGATGGCTGAGACCTGCGTATTTGCGGAAGCGCCAAACTCTATACTATCACCACAGAAAGCCTTCGATTTTGTGTTCAGCTGGATATGCACTTCCAACCCAACAACCGTATCGTAACTCGACATAGACCTAATTAAAGAAGAACAAACTTATCAATGTTACCAATAGTATCATGGAGAATAGAGTAAAAATATATGTAAACCCAACCATCGTGAACTTTATCCAACTCTTTATCCATCCTTGGTTGTAGTAAAACTTCATCGATAAGAAAAAGAAGATCGCAGCCATCAGATATGTGAGTCCACCTATTGTCATATTGAACTCTTCTGAGGTTGTCTCGGAAACCGAGAAGTACTTAATGAGAAACTCGATCGAAACGATCACAAAAGCGAAGGAGTGAATATTAAAGAGTACGATGAGGTGCTCTACAAAAAATCTCTTTCGACGTATATAGAGCAGTTTCATGAATAATCCAGTGATGATAATCGTCGATAGTACACTCCAGACCAAATTTCCAACTCCAAATCGTATAGCTCCTGATGGATCTCGAACCGTTCTCTGGATTTGCTGAGCCCCAAGTCTTTCCCAATAACTCTCCAGGCCATAGGCTCCTACAAATTCATCAGAAGGCATATCCACCATATCTCTGAATTTGAACTTATAGTCATAGAAGACATTAACTGAGTCAGTTTGAACTTCTACATCTTCGAACACATATTGTTTTATACTATCCAAATTGCAGGATGGATCTGCCATCGATGGATCCTCCTGAATTTTCTGAAACTTCTCAAGGGCTTTTTCCTGGCCCAGCTGTTCATGATACTCTGTTACACTTTGATTCAGTAGATCAAAAGGTACCAGATTCGTCAAAACAGAAAGGTGTACGATCAACGTGAGTAGAAAAAGTCTAACGGGATTCAGGTAACTTTTTCTCTTCCCAGACATGAATTGCTTACTCAAAAAACCTGGTACCGGAAGTCCAGCTAAGGATCGATACATACCGTTATCTAGGTTAAAGAGGCTCCCAAAAAAGTCACTTAAGAGTGAGAGAACAGTAAGTTTTGTTTCGTGGGTTTTTTGCCCGCAAACTGGACAATAGGCTACCTCTTGGGCAAGCTGATTTTTACAGTTCAGACACTCCTCTATAGGCCTTGCTTTGATCCCAACTGCCGACTGGGTTCCTTTTGCTAGCAGCCAAGCCATGAAATTTTGCCAAAACATAGGAGAACTAGTTGATCCTACGCTAATCTAAGGGTTCTTCCTTGTTTCTCATATGACGTTCGTCGATAATACGATAGCTACCTGAAAATGGTATGAATTTTGGTCTTAAGAAGGTACATATGACTAAAAAGTCTAATACGTGTACCTAAAGATCGATGACATATCGACACTTAGGCTTCTTATTCGTACAGTAATCCTGTACGTACTGGCGGTGTGCTGCCTGCACCAATCCGCACAGGCACAGACATGCCCTTTAGACTCTTTTATACCCCCAGATACGATTATCATCACACGAGCACTTGGTGATTGTGATATTACAACTCGAGAAGTCCTACAAGAGCTAGGTTTAGACTCTTGCCAAGATCTACAGTTGATACCTTCTGGGCCATATGCTGTGCCCGAGACACGATCCTTGGTGCTGTTTGATCGGAGTACAGATTCTATCTATGCTCCTATGGTGCTTTCTACATCACCGCTATCCATCGAAGATATATCAGGTGTAACAATAGATGAGGAGGACATCACGATGATCGACATACCACTCGCTGCTGGAGAGTGCGAAGCTTCGATTGATCTATTATTCGATCAGCTAGGCGTGGAAGATGATCCACTGATTAGATCAAGAATACTTCTACTTGAAGGAGCCCAGCGTATCACCACATTTGAGATTGGTGTACCACAAGTGATAGATCAGATAACGTGCGATGGATTTGTATTCTACGAGGATCTTGTGATTACGATGGAGCCATCGGCTAGTCCCTTTTCTGGAATACTGACTTTTGATATAGGATTAACTACTTGTGATGTAACCTTATCGGATCTCATGACTCGACTCGGATATGATCTGGACAGTTGTGGACTAGACGCATTTACCTTTTCCGACAGTGGTCCTTGGGGCTATGGTCAGTCCTTTATAGAAAGCATAGAGCTTGGTGAGTACACGATACTTACAGATGCCGTGATCGATGTGATTCCTTCGGGATGTAACATGTCTAACATCGATTTCATGATGTTGGATAACGGGCAGTGCGCTCTTAACGAACAAGATATACTTGACACTTTAGGGCTAGGTAATCTGGCGTGCGGTATCGATGGCATTGAATTATTTCCAGAAGGTCCATATGAGTCATCGCCAGCAACCATAGAGCGCATTAGCATTAACGGCACAGACGTGTGTACTACCCCTTTCAATGTATTCTTTGTACAAGACGCCATCTCTGATGAAGAAGAAGTTCTCTTTTGTCATGAAGATCTGAATATAGCCATGGGGCCTTCATGCGAAGTTGACTTGACTGCAGATATCATCCTCACAAATGCTGAAAATTATTGTTATCTCAATTATAATATAGAGCTGGTAAGCGTTGATGACCCCAACACGATTATCGATAGCGGTTTTGAAGTAACCGTCACCACTCCAGGAAGATATAGCCTGACCATCACCAACCCCAATACGGGCAATAGTTGTTGGGCAGAATTTAGAGTGGACGACAAGTTTATAGAGGATTATCGCTGTGTGCCGGATACCGTTGGATGTTACGCCTCTTTAGATCTGATGCCAGATGACTCTATTGGAGGAGGTCCTGATTTTCCAGACTTGGGAGATGGGGCGATATTTACTCTAACATCCACTCCTCGATTATTCGATGTTTCTATGGCTACTATCTGTGATGTAGCTTTTGCTAGTTATGAAGACGACTTATTAGAAGATTGTACGATCGATGGTTTTAATCAAGTGATCAGCCGACTCTGGACATTCGAAGATAACTTTGGTAACCAGGATACTTCTCAACAGATGATCTACGTGCGTAACTCTTCTTTGGATATGATCAATCCCCTTCCTTTGGTGCGCGCTAATTGTATTGAGGATTTTGAGATGCTAGATAACAATGGCCATCCGCGACCTGAAGAAATTGGATTTCCAACTATCCTTGATTCTATAGATGCGGGTATCTGTGGCACGCTGAAGACTAATTATAGCGATACGGCATTCCCTCTTTGTGGTAATGGTGTAAGGATCGTCCGTAATTGGGTCATCATCGATTGGTGTTCTGATGATGTGCGCCAGATGATCCAGACAATTAGAATCGAAGATGAAGAAGCACCAGAAATCATAGATCCTTTAGAAGACCTTGAGATCGATAGCGATCCATTCATTTGCGGCGGTACTAACATAGATCTTCCACTTCCTAACTTTACAGATTGTAATGCCGACGAAGTCATCGTGGAAGTTATCTACGAGACCTATGATGAGACTGGAAGACTAGTCAGAAGAAATAATGGATCGAGTTTGTTTATAGATGAGATTCTCACTGTCGATGTAGTGTCGACTTTTGAAGTTGAGTATGTTCTTACTGACCCTTGCGGAAATGTTTCTCGTGATACTTTGAATCTGACTATCTCAGATAATGAACCGCCTGTTGCGGTTTGTGATGATTTTACAATTATCTCAGTCG
>CAZXIE010000180.1:0-4537 GCA_964640065.1 uncultured Saprospiraceae bacterium | reverse complement strand
GTCCATGAGACAATTCCGCATCAACACTACTGACCCAGACAACTACTCCAACAGATGGAGCTTGTTCAACTAGCTACTTACATATTTTGTTGACTTCCGTCCACCGGTGCCCCCGCTGTTTGAAGTTTGCAACTTCAAACGACTATCTAAATAATCACAGCTGAGAAAACTCTGTTTTCGTTCCTCTGTACGATAGCTTGTGTTTGAAAGCAGCGATTATTTTGAACTTAATAGCTACTTCCATATAGATCTCGCCACACTAGAAAAGGCAGCATGCACATCTCATACACGCTGCCCATATTACATTCACTCACAACTCCCACCAGCCACTTCGACTATTGCTTCTATTTGACTAAGTGATGTGACATTGGTGCCATTCAGGAGGTTATACTGATCTATTTCATCTTCACAGATAGAATCTACTGCTCCAGAAAGTCGACAAGTAATACAATCATTACTGTCTCCACATGATGAGAAAAGGATGATACAGAATAGAGTCGCTGCAGCAGCTAATACACTTCTTTTTGACATTGATATTTATTTAGTAATTGAATGAATTAATTTCTATGATGGTAGCAGCGACCAGAACAATCCTTGGTTCTGCGCTTGCACCGATATCCCTTTTGAGTTTTACCACTACATTGTTTTGTAGTGCATTTGAGCTGTCGTGATGAAGCTGATTGAGTTGATTGATAGAACCCCTGAGAGGACGTACTACCCTTTAAGTTGGATCTGGAAGGCCTACATCTAGAGCAGGCAGTATATCCGTGATTGATAGCCTTATCGAGGTCAACGCTGTATTTAGAATATTTGAGATAGCTACAAGTGGCAGTGTGATATTTACTTCCGGTTTTAGTGATGTAACAAGTCTGACTATTGACTTGTAAAGTTCCTATGACAAATGATAGGATGAGAAAAATTCGCGTGAGCATGTAAGGTAGTTTTGATTTGATATTTCAAATCTATCCTAGGCCGTGCTCTGGTAAGCTAGATACTGTATGAACAGACAGCACCGATGTATGAACGAAGTTTGATCACTTGAAAAAGGGCCACTAATTAGCCAGGTGTGACACGAAGACTCACGCGTGCCATCAAATTTTCAAGTAGGGTAGTGAGGTCTAGAGGTTACTAGACGAGATTAGGATAGCCGTATTATTATCGCGAGAGTGAGCTTTACAGTGTTGCTCATAGAGACTCCATCGCGAATCAAGAGTCAAGTCACTATTAGAAAAGTGCTCTTTGATTCTTTGAGAAGTATAATCTTCAAATGCACCATCACTACCAAGTAGTATGAGATACTCTTCTGGAAGACGGATCTTCGGGGATATATTAATTTCTCTTTTGTTGTATCTGGTATTGGCTCTCAGAGCCTTTGTGATTTGATTTCTCAGTGGGTGACTAAGGATATCTACCTCAGATGAGATGATTTGCTGCTCATACAAGTCCTGTACAAGACTATCATCTCTTGTCTCATATACAAGACTTCCATCGTGCGTGAAGATCAAGGCTTTACTATCTCCCATATGTGCTATAGTACATTTCCCATTTTTAAGATAGACAACGACTATAGTAGTCGCCATCTCACGGTATTGCTGATCTATGATCGCCTCTTGACGGAGGATAGAGGCAACTTTATTAATGAGTTTAGGTACGTCCTTATGTTTGAAGGATTCCTTGACTGGTTCATACATTCGTACCGTAGCATTACAAGCCATTTTACTGGCGACATCGCCATGTAGTGAACCACCTACACCATCACAGATCACAAAGAGCCGTTGATCTTCGGATATGGCGAGCGCATCTTCTTGACGCTGTCTGCTTCCTGTATGTATGAAGTGCTTAACTATCATGATGCTGGTACTTCCACAAATTTAATCTTAGTACTACCCAACTCTATAGTATCACCATGACAGAGATAGAGTTCCTCGGACTCGTTGATTCTTCTATTGTTTAAGACGAGCCCATTGACGCTCTTAAGATCTCTAATCATATACACGTAAGATCCTCGACTATTCTTCTTTCGATGGATAACACAGTGCTTCCGCGACATCGTCTTGTCTGGATTATCGATAGATATCGTCACTCCATTTTGACCAGGACTTTGACCTACGCTTTGCCTTCCGATGATATTTTCATCTTCTATAAGGTGATACCGATTTCTAAATCCATCTTCTAGATAAGCTGAGATGACATTGGGTTGATCTGTAAAGCTAGTACCAGTGCTGTCGAGACTTTTAGCGCTTCTTTCCTTCGGAAAAAAGTACTTCATCTTTTTCTTGCAGTGCTTACAAGTGAAGCTCAACTTATTACCTCTTAATTCATCCGAGACGAGGTATTTACTTTCTTGTGTACAATCTCCGCACTGTAGTTGTATAGATACTTCAGCCATGACTTCAAATATTGAGTTGGTTGATAGTGCCGCATTTTTTACAGGCCGTATAAGGATTGCCTTTTTCAAAGTGCCAGGGATAATATTGGATCACCTCTCCACAGCCGCTTCCGCATCCAGCCTTACTTGGCGGTATAAAGATCTTGGTACTACATCCCGGACATGCGAAAAGGGGTTTCTTGACCCCTTTAAGCTGCGTATCGCTTATGAAAAGCTCCGCATTACAGGCACTATTTGGACAGTGACATTTCATTTATAAGATGACTTCTGTTATCTCATCGTTATCACTTTCATTATCGATTTGGATTTCTTCATCAAACTGATCCATCTCTACTATTGAGTCATTCTCTAAGTGACTGTTATCCGCTACACCTACCTTACCACCTTCTATGATGATTACATCTAGATCTATATCATCGTCTAGGTTCTCGCCTACGATATCTGCATAACCGTCAGCATTCAAGTCTATAGCTACCACATCCGCATAGCCATCATTATTCTTATCGATAGCTATCGCATCGATGACATTGTCATGATCTAGATCCTTGCCTTTGATAACTGGTGTAGCAAGTAGATCATTGAGATCCAATTCGTCCTCGCTTTCTATTTCCGCTACTTCCTCTGCTTCTTCTATTGTCTCTTCTGTTGACTCTTCTACTACTGGGTCAGCTTCTATGACAGTTGGCTCTGCAGAAGCGATGACTACATTGTTTTGCTCCTGTACGATAGGAGTGATAGCGTCAACATATTGACCTTGGTCTTCAGCTGTAAATGCGTCCCACTCTTCTTCTGTATACGTGTTGTAGAGATTGCCTTTCCATTCGAAGACGCCACCTGCACCTACATCAGCTCTAGCTGTTGAGAACGCATCACCAAATGACATCTCATCATATACACTTGCACAGACCTCAGGTGCATCGTTAATTGTTGTAACAACAGATTCTTCTATTGGAGCAAAGTCATGCTCGACAAGTCCTTGGTCTTTGTTGTACATCGCATGAAGAGCACCACCTGTGATGATACCGCCGATGACGAGAGTCCCATTCATGAGGGCCTTCTTTTGAGTGTCAGATAGAGTAGTGATGACTCTTGCTTCTTCTTGCTTGCCTTGTGCGTCGTTATTTCTTAGCGTATGTTCCATTTTTCTTTTGTTTTTGTGTGAATGATGACTCAAATGTAGAAGCCATCTTCACCAAGATCTCCGATAGTGTACGAATCGACCGTATCGCTGTACGAGCTGATTTATGAGACATAGACAGCATCACATTTAGGAGATATACAAGTCTTCTTTTCCTTCCAATAATGATATCCTCCCTTATTAAGTAGTGGCAAGCTACATTTAGGACAGACCAGCTTTGCATCATATTCATTCTTCAGTACGTCATGTGCCTGAGACTTCTGTGCTTGAGACTTCGTGAAAGAGCTAGCAAAGAAAGAGGCTAAGATCCCTGCTCCGATGATGATGGGATATCTCAGACTGCTATCAGGCACGAGATTAGGAAATAGCAGTAGGATAGCGATCACACTACCGATACAGCCGATCCTGATGATCATAGGCATGCGTGATTGACCATAGATCTTTCCTTTCTCTGTATCGAAGATCTGGAAGTCATGGAGCACGTCTCGATACTCCTTGCTAAAGTCAGTCCTACCTTCTAAAAACTTCTTCTTGATAGCAGCCCATAAAGATTCTTTACTATATACATGCGACCCAAATCTTACTTCATCACTAGGTCGGATATGCACAGTGGTGATCCTTCGATCATTTACGAAAGTGCCATTCTTAGAGCCTATATCATGGAGCACAAATTCATCCTCGCCACTCAGAGTGATCTTCGCGTGCTGAGAGCTCGCTGTGCGATACGTACCAGGTAGGATGATATCATTATCACTACCTCTACCGATGTATAGAGCGGTATCACCCATGACCAAGCAGTTGCATTTTTACCTTTCTGACAAGTTTCTCTGACATACCCATTAGTTCGTGCTCTCCATAGAAGTGGATACTCCCTTTTCCTAACTTTCTGATGTTGCGCATATTAAAGATATACGACCGATGCAGCCTGAGCATCTTGGTATCTATATCCGTAGCATATTCGTATTCCTTGAGCTTACCTATCTGCGTATGCCGCTTGCCCTTGATGGTAT
>CAZXIE010000179.1:0-4803 GCA_964640065.1 uncultured Saprospiraceae bacterium | reverse complement strand
TTAGCTCCGCTCGAAGATCATGAGATGGCAGTTTTATATGGTCATCGATCCCAATAGTTATCGGGATCGAGATGCCTGCATAAGTGAACTATCCTAATGCTCAACACGAAGACCATTTTCCTTCATTCGCTAATTCCCTAATTAGCTAATTCCCACATTAGCACATTAGCACACTCGTGCTGAGCGGAGTCGAAGCATTAACTACGTAGTCTGATCCAACTCGTCCACCTGCACATCAAGCGTATCTATCATTTTATCGCGGATCTCTTCAGCGCGCTTGATCTTTTCTTGTAGTGCAGTTTTCTGTTCGTTATCTGATATCTCCTTGAGTTGTTCTTTATCTTCTACTAGCTTTTCTTCTAGACTTGAAAGGCGCTCCTTTTTCTTTTCTACGCTTTCAGCTTCTTCGGCCTTATCAAACATGAGTTTTTCGGGCGTATTTTCTTCTAGGACTTCCTTCTTGTCTGTGCGATACTTCTTAGGTATGAATATCGTATCGCCCACTTGTTTTTGATTCATGAAGTTAGGAGAGACGATCTCTATGTCAGCTTCGTGTAGTGCATCGATGACGGATGCTTTCAGTTTAGATCTGGCACTAACGATGGTATTCACCACTTCTAGTAATCCGTGCACTCTATAGACTATCGAGAAGTCACCAAGTGAGATGATGTGTACGAAGGGATCTTTTAGTCCAGCACTCTCTGCTGCAGCTAATAAGGTCTCTTCTACTTTCAGTCTGTTGACATCATATCCTAGGGAACACTCGGCACTGATAAAAGTCCCTGAAGAACGAGTGACTTTCAAAGCATTAGAAGCGAGGGCCATATTAGGTAGTGAGGTTAAGTCTCTATCTACAGTCTGGATCTCTGTATGAAAAAGTCCGAGCTCAGTAACACGTCCGAACAAATCGTTGATTGTGATAAAGTCTCCAGGTCTGTAGCTTCCTCTCAACTTTAGAGATATCCCTGCTAGAGCATTGCCTATAAATGTAGTTGAGCTAAGGCCCAGCACTGCAGATAATACAATCCCTATTAGGCTTGTGATATCATCTTTCTGCGAACCAAGTGGAAGTGATAGAACCACACTGATCAAACCAACAAGCACTATACAAAATAGTATGATGGACTTGATGATTCCCTTATCTATCTTTCCTTTTGTCTGGCGCTCTAATAACTTATTAGCTCCTAAATAAAGGAGGTAAAAGATGCCTATAGTAAGTACTGGTGGGTACCAGCTTTGAAATATTCTTTCTAGTATATCCATAAATGTAGAGCTCACGTGTCACTGGTTTCTGCAGTTGACATCTAAACAACTCAACCCTTCACATCCTTATACAATTCCTCTCCCATATTGAAAAACATGAAGGACATGATATCTGCATACTCCTCGATGAACTTCTCCGTAGGCTTGCCAGCACCATGGCCCGCACTCGTCTCTATACGTATCAATACGGGATTATCTCCTTTGTGTTTACTCTGCAACTCACTCGCAAACTTGAATGAATGAGCTGGCACTACTCGATCATCATGATCGGCAGTGGTCACCATCGTTGCAGGATACTCTACTCCTTCTTTAACATTGTGGAGTGGACTATACTTCATGAGGTATTCGAATCCTTCAGGATCTGAGCTTAGGCCATAATCCTCTGCCCATGCCCATCCTATGGTAAACTCATGATAACGCAACATATCTAGTACACCAACTGCTGGCAATGCAACAGCATACAAATCTGGACGCTGCGTCATAGATGCACCTACAAGTAGTCCGCCATTACTACCTCCTTGTATGGCAAGTTTTTCACTAGAGGTATATCCTTCCTTGATCAAATACTCTGCTGCTGATTGGAAGTCGTCAAAGACATTTTGCTTGCGCTCTTTCGTTCCAGCTTTATGCCATTCCTTTCCATATTCGCCACCACCTCTGAGATTGGCAACAGCGTAGATGCCACCATTCTCTAGGATGGGTAGTCTGGACAAACTAAAGCCTGGAGTGAGCGAGATATTGAACCCACCATACCCATATAACAAGGTGGGGCGAGCACCATCTTTTTCTAATCCTTTCTTATGCGTGATGAACATCGAGACCTTTGTGCCATCGTAACTAGTATACCACACTTGCTCTGTGACATAGTCGTCTGAGTTAAAGTCTATCGCTGACTCTCTAAAGATCTCATAATCTAGGTTCTCCGTATCAAAACTATAGATCGTCCCAGGTCTAGTATAAGAGGAGAATGAGAAGAAGGCCTCTTGATCTTTCTTCTTTCCTGAGAGAGCGCCCACTGAACCGATCCCAGGTAAGTCAAGATCAGATTGGTACGTACCAGACATATCGAAGATCTTGATCTTGCTAGAAGCATTGTGCAGGTACTCTACGAAGAGCTTTCCTCCTAATACCGCCGTCCTTTCCATCACGTCATCTCCTTCTGCTATGAACTCGGTCATACCCTCAGATGGGTTGCTAAGGTCTAAGGCAACTATCTTTTCGTTGGGAGCTCCGTCGTTAGTTTTGAAGAGCATACGTTGAGCATCGTTATCCACATATCCATAGTCGGCATCAAATCCATCTATGACACGGATGATCCCAGCATTCGGATTGTTGAGCGACTTGATCGATACACTATTGCCACTTGTTGATTCACTCTCGTTGATGACTAACCAGTTTTCATCTTCCGTGGTGCCACCATAGACATTGCGTAGTGGATGATCTGGATTTTGATAGATGAGTTGGTCTTTACCTTGATCATCACCCAGTTTGTGATAGTA
Source organism: uncultured Saprospiraceae bacterium (assembly GCA_964640065.1). Lineage (GTDB taxonomy): Bacteria > Bacteroidota > Bacteroidia > Chitinophagales > Saprospiraceae > JAJRXG01. Next base: position 2,041 of record CAZXIE010000179.1, on the reverse strand, counting down.
GAGAGAGTGATATTCGTTTTGGTCGGAAAGCTCACCTCCATCTTCCGATACTGGATAACGCGAATAGAAAAACCCATCGCCTGCCCATGAAATACCGCTAAACTTGATCCACTGCAGCTCATCATCCAGGAGTTTCATAGTCTCCAGATCCAAGACATATGCTTTGCGCCAGTCAGAACCTCCTTCTGAGATCATGTAGGCTGCATACTTCCCCGACTTATTAAAGGACAATCCCGCTAGCGAGGTCGTACCATCTTCAGAAAACTTATTAGGATCGATGATCACCTCGTCATCCCCATCTTCCACTTGGCGATATAAGACATAGTGGTTCTGTAGACCATCATTTTTATAGTAGTAGTATTTACCCGCTTCCTTAAATGGCGTCCCAAACTTCTCATAATCCCATAGCTTCGTAAGTCTCTTTTCTACATCTTCTCGAAACGGTATCTTCTTCAAGTAAGACTGCGTGACTTCATTTTGCTCGCCTACCCAAGCTGCCGTTTCTTCGCTGTTATCATCTTCGAGCCAGCGATATGGATCAGCGACCTGAGTACCATGATAATCTTCGACGACCGAGGTATCTTGATATGTCTTCGGATAATCCACTTGTATTACTTCTTTGTCAGTTTTCATTTGCGAAAGCGATTCCTTCTCCATGCAACTTGTGAGGTGCAAGGATAATACAGTTAGTGTTATGATAGTTCTATACATATGAAAAAGTTTAATATCATTGTAACGTGAAATTAGTAAGATTCCTCCCTCTTCTCGCCTTAGTCATCTTTTCGCTCGAGGCAAATGTAATATACAGCCAAACTAAGTGTGATGTGCTATACGACGGTATTGATCTTACCACCAAAACATATCGTGTAGAGATGGCACCTGCGATGATCTTTAATCATACGCCGCCTGAAGTAAAAAATAACTTGCAAACTTCTAACCTCATCAAATGTCGAGGTCAGATCGTTCAGATCCAAGATGATGTATCTCTCCACCTCAATATTCAGATCAATAGCCTCATGGCACCCAAAGTCTACGGCTCTCTGGATGTCGGAGCGCTCTTAAAGGTGATCTTAATCGATGGCAAAGAGATAGAGTTACAGAATTACGCCTCTAGTGCTGGTGTACCAACAGAAGACAAGAAGGCTTACATCTACCCTGTCGCCTACAAGCTCTCTAATCGCACTGTGAAGCAACTATCTAAGATGGAGATAGATAAGATCGGTATCCAGTGGTCATCTGGTTATGAAGAATATACTATCTATGAGGTAGATTTTCTGACCAGCCAGTTATCATGCCTGAAGCAAATCAAAGATCAAAAACCAAACTAGGCCTTCACCTGCCAAGCGACCCGCGATGGGTCAATCTTGCTGAGAAGAGCCTCGAAGACATCCTTACCGACCACGCTTACTGCGAACAAAAAGCAACCAACACTTGCATATCACTCATACAGCGATATCCTGATCTAGACTTGCTAGTTGAAGAAGTAGCACCTGTCGTCACTGAGGAATGGGGACATTTCAGACTCGTACTCGCAGAACTCAAAAAGAGAGGCCTCAAGCTCGGCAAGCAACGTAAGGACCTCTATGTGAATAAGCTCCTCGGGTTTCAAAGAGGAGGGGGCTCCGTCGAAGACCGACTACTCGAAAAACTCCTTACCTCCGCCCTCATCGAAGCAAGAAGTTGCGAAAGATTCAGGCTCCTTTCTATAGGACTACAAGAACAAGAGCTCAAGGATTTCTACCATCACTTCATGGTTTCTGAAGCTGGCCACTACAAGATGTTTCTCAACCTAGCGAAGCACTACTGTGGCGAAGAAAAGGCACTGGCTCGATGGCAAGAGTATCTAGACTTTGAAGCAGATATGCTATCCAGGATGGATCCAGATGGTACTCGGATGCACTGAATAATTAGCTAATTTGCTAATGAGGATTCGAGGAGGACGGACTTTAGAGTTCGACGAAGTCGCATAGCATTAGCTAATTTGCCAATCACTGCTGTCCGATAAAAATGTAAATGTGGTTTTAGTTGACCTATTGAGCCA
>CAZXIE010000178.1:0-4989 GCA_964640065.1 uncultured Saprospiraceae bacterium | reverse complement strand
AGATCTGCATATACACAAATGACAGCAGCTAGTAACTGCCCCACTGCCATGACATGAAATGCCTTGATGCTTTTTCGATTGAACAATTCGAATCCAAGTAATATCAAGACAGCCGATAGTAATTCGCCAAAGAGTTTGAGAGTCATGTTGTTTATATTGTCGAAGAGAAAAGGTAGACGTTTTAAGTTAGATGGCCGCGAGGTAATTCTAGCGCTAACATCCTCGAACACAATATCTTAGACAGACAGATGGATAAGCAACTAAAAACTCAACTACGCGGACACCTCTTTCGTCACTTGGATGGTCTAGTGATCATACCAACAGCGTACGCGTTAGAAAGAAAAGGTGTGCTTCAGTTGATACTTGAGCATAAGGATATAACACTAGATGAACTATCATCAGCCTTCTCGGCTAATAAGGGATATCTCAATGTTGCCCTTCGAGGCTTAGCTTCCCAAGGATGGTTAGACTATGACATCACAGAGGATCATAAAGTAACTCTTACTTGCAACGAGAGGACGGAGATAGCCTTCTCTCATATCCCATACTATAAGGAGGCGATGAACTTACTGAAGTTATCAGGTAAGCACCATCAGCGTAAGTTTGAGAAGGAACCCTTCCTTGCTCTGGAACGACTCTACGAAGGCTATAAAAGGAGATTTAGTATGACTCCGACAGAGGACCCACTTACCCGTGATATCCAAGAGCAGATCTTACATCATGTGGAAGGCTTCATCATAGGACCGACCGTCGTCGCTCTCGGTATGAGTGGTATGTTTCATCAGTACTTCATGAGATCTTCTTTTCATCCATCTGAGTTTCATAGTGACGGAGTGATGTTCGAGAGACTGCTGGACATATTTATCGACTTAGGGTGGTTCACAAAGAAAGGCGAGACATTGACTTTCACAGATAAGGGCTTGTTTTTCGCTCAGCGAGCTAGTGCCTATGGAGTTACGGTCTCGTATCTGCCTATGTTTAGAAGGGTAGAAGACTTACTTTTTGGAGACCCTGAGGTACTATGGAAGAGAGAAGTTGGCCAACCCGAGTTACACGTAGATCGCAAGATGAATGTATGGGGTAGTGGAGGAGCTCATGGCGCCTACTTCAAGAAGCTTGACGAGGTGGTAATCGATCTTTTTAACCGCCCGATCGATCAGCAACCGAAAGGTATACTTGATATGGGTTGTGGTAACGGCGCCTTGCTGATCCATCTATATGATGTGATAGAAAGCCGAACCCTGCGCGGTCAGATGCTCGAAGAACATCCATTGTATCTCGTGGGCGCGGATTACAACGAGAAAGCGCTTGAGGTGACCAGACATAATCTTGTACAAGCACAGGTCTGGGCGAAGGTGATCTGGGGAGACATCAGCCGACCAGATATCCTTGATGCAGATCTTACTGACAAGTTTGGCTTGGAACTATCAGAGCTATTGAACGTCAGGACCTTCCTTGATCACAACCGCATCTGGTCCGATCCTGAAGATGTGTCGAAGACTACCTATGATTCAAGCGGAGCTTTTGCCTATAAAGGAAGATATCTTAGTAACGATCAGGTAGAACAAAACCTTTCAGATCACTTTCGTAAATGGGCACCGTATACAGCAAAGTTCGGATTGCTTCTCATAGAGTTGCACACTATCGACGCACAGCTGACAGCCTCTCATATTGGTAGGACAGCAGCTACTGCCTATGATCTAACACATGGATTTTCAGATCAATATATATTAGAAATAGAGCCTTACAAAAAGGCAGCAGCTCGTGCTGGTTTGATGGCAGTCCCAGAGCATTCTTATCGTTTTCCTAACTCAGATCTTGCCACTGTGAGTATCAATTTATTCAGGCAGTCTTAGATTTTCGCACGAAGTAGTTTAGAAATATTTAATACTCGTTAAGGCAACCATTTTGCAGTTGAAACGCTATTGATAAGTGTAATCAAGATCAAAACAAGATGAAACTGATGAGATACCTTTTTCTAGCTTTCATAGTGATGAGCATAACATCATGTGCTTCCACGGCTATCAATCTCTTTAATAAAAAGATCAAGCCTGTAGAAGGAATGTCTCAACCTATATCTCATGAACTGTGGGATGGTCTTTTACAAGAACATGTACAACCAGATGGTAATGTTGACTATGCTTCATTACTCCAAGAGAGAAGTAAATTTGACGAGTACATCAAGCTCTTAGAAAACAACCATCCTAATCCGATGAACTGGAGCAGGGAGGAAAGTATGGCATTCTGGATCAATGCTTACAATGCATTCACTGTGCAGAAAGTACTGGATCACTATCCCGTGAGTTCCATCAAAGATATCAAAGGAGGCATCACCTTTATTAGTTCTATCTGGGATCAGAAGTTTATCAATATCGAAGGCCGAGAGTATGATCTTAATAACATCGAACAAGGCATACTTCGTAAGTACTATAAGGAACCTAGGATACACTTCGCTGTAAACTGTGCGAGTATCTCCTGCCCACCACTTGCCAACTTTGCATTCACTGGAGATGAGCTTGATGATCAGCTCGACTTGATGACTGAGAAATTCTTAGCGGACACTTCAAAAAATGTAATTACTGCTGATCGCCTCGAGCTCAGCAAAATTTTCAATTGGTACAAGCCAGACTTCACAGACGGCCAAAGCCTCAAAGAGTATATCAATCAATACACCGATATCGATATAAGCCCTTCAGCTAAGATTAAGTACCTACCATATGACTGGGGCTTGAATGATATCAAGTTATTATCAACCTGACTCACTGGCTCAGTTTTCGGACACTATGTATGGTGCAATAAGACTCTGAACTCATTCAGGCTTCTAGATATCTTTCAGTGGTAAGATGTATCAGGAGTTTCATGCTCAAGTATGATTCAAATTACTTCGACTGTCTGATAAACCTTGGATACCAATGACCACAGAGAGACAGAGTGGTCAAATATTCGTAGCCGATGGTGAAATCATCGGTTTAATGCATTTCCCAAAGGTTAGTTTGGCGTGCATTTTTGTGTCAACGCCGTAACATAGTGAAGGTGCCGAGGATAAAGACACCAGAGTGTCTTTTGACCGAAGGGTACATGACAAACAAGTCATGCATAGTTGGCCTCAATCTATGTTTTTCCGGACACTAGTACTCTTAAAAGACAATCTCATCAACAGCAGATCTAATCCTTATCTTTGTGGACTGATAGATAGACAGCATGAAGTGTATCATTATAGATGACGATAATCTCTCTAGAGTATCTCTTACGAGACTTTGTGAGAAGGTCACAGGATTAGAAGTCATAGCTTCTTATGACAGCGCTTTACATGCGATAGATCATATCAAAGATCACGAGGATATAGATCTCTTTTTCCTAGACATACATATGCCAGAGTTAGACGGCTTTGATTTTCTGAAGACACTAAAAAATCCGCCGAAGGTAATATTTACGACAAGTGATGAGTCTAGAGCGCTTGAAGCCTTTGAAGTAGAAGCTGTAGACTATCTTCTTAAGCCAGTCACACTTTCCAGGCTTTTATCAGCAGTCCAAAGAGTCACGCTAAGAGATCAGTCTCAACCCATACAAACTTCTGAATCCGGAGAAACATATGAAGAAGAGATCTTCGTCCATACTGACAAGCGACTTGTTCGCATACCTGTAAAAGAAATATGTGTGATAGAGGCTAAAGGGGACTACATACTCGTCAAGTTAGATGATCAAAAGATGCATGTCGTTAGGTCTACCTTGAAGAGTATAGAAGGTAGGTTATCTCCCAAGAAATTTATAAAAGTCCATCGCTCTTACATCGTCAATATCTCCAAGATAGTCGACATCGAAGACTCGAGTATCCTTGTCCAAAGTGAGATCGTACCCATCAGTCGAAGTCTGAGGAGTGAGGTGATCGATCGACTGAACTTGCTTTAGACATTTCAGGCTATATAGATCGAAAGATGGACCGTGCACAAGGCACTCCACGCAAAGAGTAATCTGCAGTACTCTGGAATAAATTCCAGAGGTACAAGATGAACCGAGCCTATGGCTCTTCATATATATCATGAAAAAGAGGCAAAGCCTCGACCCATCTTGTAACATCGTACTTTAGTGCGATGCACAGAGGAGAGGCGCAGCCTCTCCAGAAAGAGCCATAAGCTCGACCTATATAAATCACAGTCCATGGCACATACGTATCATCAAATCTATATACAGGCGGTCTTCGCAGTAAAGTATCGCAATGCCGTGCTGGACAAACTCTGGAGAGATAAAGTATATGGAGTTATAGGCAAACTAATTAATGAAACAGGTTGTAAAACAATCATTGTCAATGGTGTAGAAGACCATGTTCATTGCTTTTTAGGATTGAAGCCCGTTGTATCCATTTCAGAATTGATGAAGCGAGTAAAAGCCAAATCATCAAAGTACATTAATGACCATCAACTCACACCTACAAGATTTGAATGGCAAAGAGGTTATGGTGTATTTTCATATAGACAGCGCGATGTAGATACTATTTATAAGTACGTTCAAAATCAAGAAGTACATCACAAGACCCAAAGTTTCAAAGAAGAGTATATCAACTTTCTAAAGGAATTTCAAGTCGACTATAACAAAGCAAATGTTTTTGAAGAGTTAGAATAACATGTTCCGTGCTTCCGCACTCTTAGAAAAGACTGAGCCTTTTACTCTGGAATAAATTCCAGAGATACAATATAAAACGAGCCTATGGCTCTTCATATATCAAAGGAAAAGAGGCGTAGCCTCGACCCATTTTTTACCATCGCACTTTAGTGCGATGGACAGAGGAGAGGCGCAGCCTCGACTCATTTTATAACATCGTACTTCAGTGCGATGTAGAGAGGCATGGCCTCTCCAGAAGAAGGATCAGTGCGATGCAGAGAGGCGCAGCCTCTCCAGAAAGGAAGAACCAAAAGCTCTTCATATATATCATGGAGAAAGAGGCTCCGCCTCGATCTATTTTGTAAAGTTGGACTTTAGTCCGACTTATTC
>CAZXIE010000177.1:0-5120 GCA_964640065.1 uncultured Saprospiraceae bacterium | reverse complement strand
TCACACCTTCAAAAAGATCTTCTTCCTATACATCACATAGATGATGCTATAGATAAAAAGCATATAGGTAAGCGCCCATAAAAAAGAAGCCAGCTCCCCGCTCATGCCGACACCCTGCAAGCCTGACATCCAGAGTGCTTGTATACCCTGATCTCCAGATATAGGAAGCTGATACAACCTCAGTAGGACGCCGTGAAGGACGTACGCCGTGATCGCATTACTTCCAAATACAACACCCAACTTGGTCCAGCTCTTATAACCCTGCTCGTCGATGATCCACATGGACAGTGCAAGAAACATAGCTCCTAGTCCTGAAGAAATTAAGACATACGAGCTCGTCCAGATGTGCTTATTAGCTGGGAAGATATAGTCCCACATATAACCTGTAGCAAACCAAAGAAGTCCAAGCGAAAAGATCCAGATAATCTTGGTATGATTGGTCAGTTTCTTAGCGATGATGACACCTCCGATGAGCATACCTGTGATGCCTGTTCCTACAGCAGGGATCGTCGAGAAGAATCCTTCAGGATCCCAAGTCTTCTGATACATCCTGCCAGGAGTGATGTACTGATCGATCCAAGCAGCAAAGTTATCTCCCGGCTCTAGTGTACCTGCCACAGAACTTCCATACGGAACAAAACACATCAGTATATAATAGCCAAGCAGACAAGCTACCCCTATCCACAACTGAGCCTTCCAATCTGTATGAATGTATATAACAGAGCAGATGGCAAAGACTAGCGCAATGCGTTGTAAGACACCTACAATGCGAAGATTGGCAAAGTCAAACTTGGGAAATAGGGCCAAGAATAAACCCAATGCAAAAATGATCAAAGAGCGCCTGAGGATCTTCGTATAAACAGAAGAGCTGATACTGCCAGACTGCTTCTTTTTACTGTAGGCAAGTACGATAGATACACCTACTATAAACAAGAAAAAAGGAAAAACCAGGTCCGTAGGTGTAACACCATGCCACTTGGCATGAAGAAGAGGTGGGTAGACTGTGCTCCAGGAGCCAGGGCAGTTTACGATGATCATCAGGCAGATGGTCATCCCTCGGAAGAAATCCAGTGAGATTAGTCTTTTCATATGGTTGGTTTTCGACACTTAAGGTAAGAAGATATTTGGGTCAATTAGGGAAGAAAAATCCTTCTCCAAACCTTCTCATAATAAGATTCTCTTGGCCGGCTTTGCAAGCAAAAAATAGATACCTAGGAAATATAAAAGATGGCTCGTAATCTGCATCCAACAAATAGCACAATTCCAATATATTACTTCCTAAAAATGAGCAAGTTATAAACGGTCAGAAAGACCCTTTACGGCCGCGAAAAGAGTATATTTGCAGCCTCATTTGGAAGAAGGTTTATGGCAGAACAGAATAGTAATTATAACGCTAGTGAAATAACAGCACTCGAAGGATTAGAAGCAGTCCGTAAGAGACCTGGTATGTATATAGGAAGCACCGATACAAAGGGGCTTCATCACCTTGTCTGGGAGGTCATAGATAACTCCATAGATGAGCATCTGGCTGGACACTGTACGACGATAGATACAGTGATCCATACTGATAATTCGATCAGTGTAACTGATGATGGAAGGGGCATACCCGTGGATATGCACTCCAAGCTCAAAAAGTCTGCCCTTGAGGTAGTTATGACCGTACTTCACGCCGGTGGTAAGTTTGATAAAAACTCATACAAGGTATCTGGTGGTCTACACGGTGTAGGTGTATCATGTGTAAATGCACTCTCATCTCATCTACGTGCCGAGGTAAAGAGAAACGGCAAACTATATATGCAGGAGTACTCTGATGGTAAGCCTATCTCAGAGGTACAAGAAATCGGAACAAGTGATAATACAGGGACGACTATCAAGTTTACACCTGATAATGAAATCTTCGAGGAGACCGTCTATAAGTATAGCACCCTAGCCACTAGGCTTAAGGAATTATCATTCCTCAACAAAGGACTAAAGCTTTCTCTCACAGATATGAGAGAGACAGATGACAAAGGCGAGCCTAAGAGAGAAGATTTTCACTCTGAAGGCGGTCTACTAGAGTACGTCAAATACTTAGACGAGTCTCGTACTCCTATCATCCAAGAGCCGATCTACGTGACGGGTAAGGATGAGAACGTAGAGGTCGAGGTGGCCATGCAGTACAACACAAGCTTTAAGGAAAGCATCTACTCTTTTGTCAATAATATCAACACAAGAGAAGGTGGTACACATGTCAATGGCTTCCGTCGTGCTGTGAATCGAGTATTCACGCAATACGGAAAGACTAGTGGTATGTTCAACAAGCTAAAGTTTGCCATCTCTGGTGAAGACTTTAGAGAAGGGCTTACGGCAGTGGTGTCAGTGAAGGTCCCTGAACCACAATTCAAAGGGCAGACAAAAGGAGAGTTAGGTAATAGTGAAGTCACAGGGATCGTATCACGAGCTGTAGGTGATGTCCTCAAATATTATCTCGAAGAAAACCCAAAGCAAGCAAAGACGATCATCGATAAGGTCATCCTTGCAGCTACTGCCAGACACGCAGCTCGAAAGGCTCGTGAGATGGTGCAAAGAAAAAATATACTTACAGGAGGTGGACTTCCAGGGAAGCTTTCTGATTGTACTTCTCGTAATCCAGGAGAGAGTGAGATCTTCCTCGTTGAGGGAGATTCTGCCGGAGGAACAGCCAAGCAAGGTCGTAATCGTGAGTACCAAGCGATCCTTCCATTAAGGGGTAAAATCCTCAATGTGGAGAAAGCCATGGAGCACAAGATTTATGACAATGAGGAGATCAAAAACATGTTCACAGCACTTGGTGTGAATATCGAAGAGAAAGATGGTGAGCGCATCCTCAACACGGAAAAACTGCGGTATCATAAGATCATCATCATGTGTGATGCCGATGTAGATGGTAGTCACATCGTAACGCTGATCCTAACCTTCTTCTTTAGATATATGTATCCACTCATAACCCAAGGTCATATCTATGTCGCCGCTCCGCCTCTATATCGGGTTAGCAAGGGCAAGAAGTTCATGTACTGCTGGAATGAAGAGGAGCGCCAGTCTGCCATAGACGCATATAGCGATGGTGATGAAAGCAAAGTGAAGATCCAGCGCTACAAAGGTCTTGGTGAGATGAATGCTTCTCAGCTATGGGAGACAACCATGGATCCAGATTCTCGTATACTGCGTCAGGTAGGTATAGAAGATTCGCATGAGTCAGATCGAGTATTCACTATGTTGATGGGTGACGAGGTACCACCAAGGCGTCAGTTTATAGAGGAGAATGCTACCTATGCGAATGTGGATGTATAGGAATTAGCTAGTCGTCCTCTTCTCGTACTTCTTCCTTTTTGATCACTCTGACAAGTTCGATCTTGGTATCGCTCAGCTTTTCTATGATGAACTCGTAATCGTCCATCTCTATCACATCACCTTCCTTTTCAGGTATGCTCCCTGATGTCATGACTATGCATCCCGATAGAGTATGATACTCTCCTTCAGGGAGATCAAGGTTATCATAAGTTTCATTGATATGATCGATCTCCAGTCTACCCGAGAATAGATACTCATTATCGCTGATGACCTTCTCGATGTGATCTTCTTGGTCGTGCTCATCTTCTATCTCACCAAAGATCTCTTCTAAGATATCTTCAAGGGTGATGATACCTGCTATACTACCATATTCATCTACAACGCAAGCGATGTTGGTGTTCTGGTTAATGAAGGCAAGCATGAGATCACGAGCATTCATGGCTTCAGGGACAAATGGTATATCAAGTATCAGTTTTCGAAAGGAGGCAGGCTGATCCAGCAGCTGCTGGTGATGTATGTAACCGATGACATTCTCTATATCTCCATCTGAGATGAGTATCCTTGATACTTTAGTTTCCTTGAAAAGCGCAATGAGATCGTCAGTATTTTCACTTTTGTCTATGTGGATGATCTCGGGTCGAGGGACCAAGCAGTCTCTTACTTTAAGTTGGTTCAGGTTAAGTGCGTTAGTGAAGATCTCCTTGTCGATATCTTCATTAAAGTCTCCTACTGTCTCTTCGATATAATGGTGGAGATCTGTTCTACTTAATGCTTCTGTAAGACTCTGGTCTTTACTGCGAAAGATGACCTTCATCAGTTGATTAGTCACACCCATCATAACCCACGTTGGACCCTTCAGCAAGTATTTGAAAAACTTAAGCGGGTAGGCAAAAGTGAATAGTGCTTGATTAGCATATAGTCTAAAAACAGTCTTGGGTAGATACTCACCGAAGATGAGTACGACGACTGTGATGATCAAGGTACTCAGCAACATAAATCCATAACCATCTGGCATCATCCAATCACTGAACAACGGACGGAGAAACTGAGTCATCACCGTGGTGAGTATGACTAGTGAGATATTATTACCCACGAGCATAGTACCAAGGAAGTCATCAGGTTGATCAAAAAATCTTCCGAGTATGCTTCCTCTTCTCGTCCCGTCTTCGCGCTTAATCTCTATACCTAGCTTATTAGCGGATACAAAGGCTATCTCTGAACCACTGAAAAAGGCAGACAACGCTAAGAAGAGAAGTATGAAAAAAATAAGCGTGAGCATATTACAAAGATGGGAAGTTTATGTCAATCAACTGGAAGCTTATCCAGCTACTCATTAGATCCACTGTCTTCAGTGAGATCTTCAAACTGTCTCTTGCCTGTGAGTTGGATAATCTGAAACCTGCTAAAGTCATCTACAGCTTCAAATCCAAAACCATAAATCGTATCTCGGCTGTCTGCTTGTATGAGCTGTACAAACTTAGATGTCTTCAGTGTCTGGTTAGTCTCGTCCCAGAGGATACCTGTTGTCTTGAGGGCATCGCCCTTGGCGTTATACATCACCACACTATCCTTCATCGTCATCAGACCATCTACTCCTATCCTCGTAGCACTCTTGGCTACCATCGAAGAAGTAATATGGCCTTCGTCATCATAAAACTCTATATCCACACCTTTTGGGTACTCCTCTATCAGCTTCTTGTCTTCAGTATAACTCTCTCTTACAGGTGCTATCAATCGAAACTGCGTGATAGCACTATCCGTATAAAACATCTTGATGTCTGTTGCGATCTCCCGACTCGGATCTATATCGA
>CAZXIE010000176.1:0-5203 GCA_964640065.1 uncultured Saprospiraceae bacterium | reverse complement strand
CAAGACTCATTTACGGAAGTGGAAGGACTGGACTTAGTCATATCCATGAGTGACATCCTTCATACTATACCAAAAGTAAAACTCCCGCTTATCATGTATAGGGAGGCCGTCATATCGGATGCTCTCTCATCTAACTACAATGTAACTATAGACTTGTGGTACTATCGCGTATACTGGTATGACGGACGAATCAAGGAAGAGATAAACATCGCCTTATCTCCATATCGACGACGATGGAAACTGGGTATCAGTAGGCCACTTGCTGGGTCATAGAAGCTGCAAGATCAGAGACCATCCCCTTTAGTGAGGAGATCGCTTCACTCTGCGTCTCGATCGTATGAGTTAGCTGATCGAACTGTGACTGATGAGCGGCGGTGTCATCGATTAGTACGGCTGGAGACCAGCGAGAGATGGCACTCCATACTTCTTGGATATCATCGAAACTGATGAAGTCTGGCAGATCGCGATCATCTTGGCTGAGGTATATGCCCTGAGCATCATTAGTCATAAGTCTTACGATGTGCACTTCAGCTTCTAGAGCGATAATATAGATGCGCTTAGAGGATATACTAGACTTCCACGCTTCACTAGGTATGCGTCTCGCAAAAAGTACATCACCTTTACGTAGACACCTAGATATGCGATCAGTGTTACACTGAAAAGCCATATCTATATTCTGACCGACCATCTCTGATGGGAGTGCCCAGTCAGTCCATGTATGACTGTCGAGATTTTCATGCTTGATAGCACCTGCAAATGCAGCATACTCATGGGCATGTATATACTTCACACGTGATTGTGGAGATCTGCTGATACCATTGATATCTGAACTTGTCATCTGGCCTTCTCCGGTGAGAAGGAAGTGGCAGTTGATATGATAGACCTCGGTTACCTTCTGGATCATCGGTAAGGTCGCTTCTCGTCTACCTTTTAATATATCATTGAGACTCTGGGGATAGGTTCCGATACCAAGGGCGAACTGTCTTGCAGATCTTACTTTTCCTTGTTCCTTCAACCAATGAAATGCCTCGATAAATCGAGTAGTAATGGGGTCCTGAGATATCATAAGCTACCTCAAACATATATAAAAATATTCTAATATAAAAATTACTAGGCGATCTATTCTGAGGTCTGATTGTCTGTTTCTGATCGAGGTATTATGCCTAGTTCTTCACCCATGTATTGGGCAAATCTGGCTATGTCATTAGATAAGTTAGGATCATTAGTTCCTTTGTAAAAAGCATCGGCCATACCTCGCAAAGTGTGATACGTCATCCGATGCATCTCTCCTACTTCAAAGCTTTTATCCCAGAGATTGATCTGGAGGGTCTCGAGACTTGACTTATCAAATAGTGATAAGAAGAATGCCTTGGTCGCAGCCTCTTTTCCATTAGAAGGTGGATCATCACTGACCCAGCTCATATCAACTGGGACATTATTATCATCTAGTGTGACGCTTAACTTGATTTCAACTTTCTTCATAAGAGTATATAACTATATCGGTTGTACTTGTGCTCCTGACTGCTTAAGAAAACGGATCACTCCAGTAGACCCACCAAGATGCCCAGCGCCAAAACTAAAAAAAGAAGGCTCGTTAGCATGCTTATCTAGGATCCTCTGTCCGATGATAATATTGCGACTGTCTATGAGCATGCGTCTATCTGGACCAAGGGACGACTTCGACATCTTATATAACTTATTGATGTCTTGAGACCTATATACTTCTATGAGTTTCTTGAGTTGTCTTCTGGTAGTTGACATCTTCTTGGAGACTCTAACCAGATGTAGGTATAGGAAGCTGATGTCAAGAGAACGAAGCACTTCAACTTGTTCGAGAGGTGACTCTATGCCGTCAGCACGCTTGCCAAGGGAGATAGCAAGGTCCCATATTTTTTGATCGAGAGAGGGCGCCTGACTTTGTCCAGTTAATCCGACTTGGATGGCAGTAAGGATAAAGAGTGGGTGTACCCTCTTCATCATATCTATATCCACTTTCGTAAATCTTTCAATAGCGACCTTCATCTTAGCCCATCGTCGTGGAGAAATATAGTCTTCAACTCTCACTTCAGATGGTAGTAGAGTCCATGGCTGTATAGTCCGACTTGCTTCTGCACTAAGAGAAGACTCGGTATATATCCGATCATATCTTTTGATACGGTCCTCGATAAGAGGCCAATAGAGAAGACAACTCTCATCACCAAGATGTACAGTGCCAACGATCACTGAAGGTTCTTGCTGATCTTCTGTGCGTACCTCCCAGTGTAAACTTAACTTACTCACATGCTTCTAGTCGTAATGAAAAGGAAGCACCTTTGACTTCTTGACTTTAGACAAAGTCATCAGTGTTCTGAGTTTTTCTACTTCAGCGATCTGAGATAGTTTTTTGAATAACAGCTGTTCGTAATCTTGGATGTCCTTACAGATGATTCTGAGGATGGCATCTCCATCTCCTGTGATGATATAGCACTCTGTCACCTCGTCTATCATCTGCACTTTAGATACAAAGTTTTCTAGAGCATTTTCCTTTTGCCATGCAAGCGAGACCAGTACAAATGTGCTGATATTGAGTCCTAGTTTTTCGGCATTGACTTTAGCATGATAGGATTGGATGACATTGGATTGCTCCAGCTTTTTTACTCTTTCGAGAGTTGGCGCTGGAGAAAGTCCTATCCTCTTGGAGAGTTCTAGGTTTGTTATTTTACTATTCTCCTGCAGTAGTCTTAGGATTTTGAGGTCTATGTTATCGAGCTTTGCGTCCACGTTAATTAGTTTGGTAGAATATAATTCTTGCAAAGATAGATCTTACTCTCATTAATTTCTGAAAAATCTACAAAATGTATGTTTAATTTTACCACTTAGCCAATAAAATTTGGCTCAAAATCAAATGAGGATCATGACGGCACCAACTGCTGTGGCCGTATATAAGAAATATCTATAGTACTGTTCATTGATCATCCTTACGATCTTTAAGCCTAGCCAAAAGCCGATAAAAAGGCTCGGTAGTATGATCAAACTGCTTTCTATACTCTGCCTATTAATGGTATCCCATGACCAGACATGGAATGGTACTTTTACAAGATTGAGAATAAAGAATAACCAAGCCGCGGTCCCGATGATTTCGTTCTTAGGCATGCGCGTTGCGAGGAAAAACATATTTGCGAAAGCGCCAGCAAGATTACCTATCATACTTGCGAATCCTCCAGCTACGCCTAGAGAGCCTGCGAACCACACACCCTGTGGAAAGTCTTGTGTGCCTCTCACCTCTCGCCAAAACATGATAACCACACTGATCAACACAATGATACCAAGCCACATCTTGAATGCATCTGCATCGAGGCGATCCCCTACTATCACAGCGACAAGAACTCCGATGACCATAGCCGGCAAGAACTTCACGAGATATGTCCACTTTGTATGTCGACGATAATAAGTAACAGCAAGCACATCGCCAATGACCAATAATGGTAGCAGTATACCCGTCTGCTCTTTAGCATCGTACACATGAACTAATAAGCCAACCACTATAATACTCACTCCCTTAAGTCCAGCCTTAGAAGTACCCACAAGAAATCCTGCTGTCCATATGGCCATCAGCTCTAAGGCTGTCAGTCCCATCATAATCTTACATAGTAGACATCATCTGATGTACGCTTGATACCGGTCACTCGAAATGCCCCTGGTGAGCCATCGCAGTCTTCAACCAGATCAAAAACACCACATGACTTGGGCAGCTTAGAAAAGATCAGCGTAAAGGCAAACGACCCTGCCTGTGTGATTGTCCATATCGGAAACAAGCTTATACCTTCTGCATGCACTAGAGATGATACATGGTCAGAGTGATTGTCAAAGAGATATGTAGTCGGCCAAATCCGGATCCCATCTCCACCAAGCATGCTTGAGTACAGGCAGTGCACGATGACTTGTCCTTCGACCTCAGTAAGCTCTTGAAGCTCTGCCAAGAGATCCGGGGCGATCTCTACTCTGGGTTTAGTTATAATATCAGCCATGTGCACTGGGTAACTGCGAAGATAACACGGCGATCTCAAATGTGACTACTCCTTGATTTCAAGATGTAGAAATCGTAAATTTGCCGGCTTTGTGAAGGAAATTGGGCTTTTTATCGATTTCCTTCTACTAGGGAATATTTTTTTATCATAAAGATCAACATGAGAAGAAAGAAATTTGAAATGGGTGTCGGCAAGTATTACTTCAATGTCCTATCTGGCCCGCAGACAGTTACTATCCACAGAATCGAAAAGGATGCAGCATTAAATATGTTTCAGACTTACAAAAAATTAGGGAAGAACTGCGAATGGTTAGGCAGATGGAACGGAAAGAAATTTGAGGATAACGAATTGCCAGCATAAGTTTCAACTAAACTTACATGTAGAAAGCGCGGTATCTGATCAGCAGATACCGCGCTTTTATTTTTTAAGCCCTCCAGTATAGGAACAACTTCCTCTTCTTAGCTCCAACTATATAATCAAAAGTTGGCTCGATCTCATCGGCAATTACTAACCTATGAGTCCCAACTTGAGGAATAGCTAATATTTTTCATGTAAGATCAGAAAATTACCCCAGCTCTTAATATGGGTCATTATTGACGTAGTAGTTTAGATCTGCGGAGCATACTCTACTTATTTGTAGGCTGATTATCTTTAAACGAGAATATCATGTAAAGAGACGGCCTGTTAACTTTAATAGGGTTTTATGAAATTATTAGTCATCATGCAATACTGATTGCATGTGTTGAGAAGAAATATATAAAAGCGTTAATGCCCCTAAAAAAAGACATGCTACAGCCGCTGGTGTTAAATCCTTCGTTTTTTCGATGATGTACCCCAATCCACCCAAGCATGTAGCAAAGGCAAATCCACAAGTCCCAGCTCTCACAAACTGCAATAAATTTAAATCCTTCCCGAATATTAATCTATGAATTGGGTATATTACTAGAGAGTATACTCCAGAGAATATGCAAGCCAGAATAATAGAATTAGGATCTACGTACAAACTAGAGGAACAAAAATGAACTAGCTGACGAAGCTGCTGCTGCTACAATTGGAACAATGATATCTGAAGGCATAAAGGTCGCACATAGAACGAATATTGTTACGCCTATACAGATCGAACCAAACACCTTATCTCTCTTAGAGAGGACCGTTTTTTGATTAAGTTTGATCTTCATGTTTCTTCTTTATATTCT
>CAZXIE010000175.1:0-5277 GCA_964640065.1 uncultured Saprospiraceae bacterium | reverse complement strand
AATAAAGAACCTAATTTTTGAAGGCCATCTGTGAAGGATGGCCTTTTTTTGTGGGTTGGATTGAGAGAGCTGGGGTATCGATTAAGATATCACCCACCTTTATCCTCCCTCAAGTGAGGAGGCTCATTTGTACACAAAGGACCTACCTGATTAAGCTAAGATAGCTTGTATCTAAACAAAGGAATGGTAGCCTCGCACTCAACTCAAAAGTTCCCCTTGAGGGGAAATAAAGTAGGGTAAAAAAACCTTCTGGTCATCAATATTATATCCTGTTCTTTCTATAGGCATAGTGGATAGATTTCGAAAACAGAGTTTTCTTCTTGCTGACTATTAGAGATAGGAACTGGGAGACTTTTCCAGTTGCGGTTCATTGTCTATGTGAAATTATTAAAGAAAATAATAATGTGAATTCTACCTCTAATAAGATAGCAAATATTGGCTAAAAATATGAAAATATAGATTTTTAACGGACATTATATCGAAATATTCGTATCTCTAGGATAATTAGTTGTTTCGACAATGTACCGTATCTTATTATTTCTATGCTTAACTATAATTGTAAGTTGCAATTCGAATGCACCTGATTCTCAAAAAACTGTGCACAACTATCATTTCACAAAGTATTATGAAGAATATGATGTTTGTCATGATAGAGAAGAATCAGAGTTTAAATTTATAGAAGCTACCATCAACTACTCTGGATTTAAATCTAGCCCAAAGGTTTTTATTAATGGCATAAAGGTCTATGTCGATGGGCCTGGCAGGTACAACTTACCAATGTTCGCGGACCAACTTTGCTACTACGTTGAAGGAAAAACCAATAAAGACAAAGACCTAGCCATGATATCTTTCTCAAATGATAGCTGGAAGTCTTCTGTTCGAGACTCACTTGAAATTCATAATTCGAACCAAATACTTATCACTGGAAGTCAAGAATTTCATAGTATTGAAAAATCAGGGCCTACTTTTCTAGCTAATTCAATTCTTTAGACTTGAGTTGAGATTGTCATAATCTCAAAATGTTTCAATATTCATTTGTAGGTACAACCGATACAACCTATGAATACCGCCGTTGGCGCTTTCAAGACTCTACCCCTCAATCTCACTCAACAACTGCTCCACTGCTCTTTTCAATTGTGGATCTTCACCGTTGGCTTTACTATCTGGCATATTAAATACTTCGATGTCAGGGACGGCAGGGCCGTGCTCCATATTCTTATTCGTGCTTTTTACATACCATGCTCTGAAAGGCATCCTTACGAACTTACCGTTAAGGAGTCCTACGCCGCCAGTAGATATGACCGCACCGAATGTGGGTCGCCCTACCAGTGTGCCATGTCCTAAGCTTTGAAAAGCGTGAGAAAAGATCTCAGCATTGGAGTAGCTATTTTCATTGCATAGCGCTATGCTTGGTTTTGTCCAACTAGAAAGTGGCAGCCGCTCACCAAATGGATAAGTATCTCTAAAGTCATCTTTTTCATTTTCTAAACTCTTGGCAGCTCCTCTTGGGATTGTAAAAGAGTGCTGTCTTACATTCAATACGGCCATCAGCATATCTGTCGTCCAGCCTCCTCCGTTAAATCTCACATCGATAACGATACCATCTTTGCCCAGTCCGCTTGCTGTAAGTTCGCGTTCAAATCTTTCAAAGCTGGACCAGTTCATCCCGCGGATATGGATGTATCCTAATCTACCACCAGAGTACTCTTCTGTATATCGCTTTCTATCCTTTACCCAAGCTTCATAATTTTCTATGTTGATAGAATTAGTAGGTCGTATAATCACTTCTTTAAGTGTGCCAGAGGCACTTGTCACATGAAGAAGTACACGCTCATCAGCCATATCTTCAAAGAGACTGTAGAAGTTAGTCGTGTTGGTTATAGGTTTCCCGTTTACTCCTGTGATGACATCTCCGACTTCTAATTTACTACTAGATCTATCGGCAGGAGTACCACTTATGACTGAAAGTACCTCTACCCCATTAGCAACTGGTTTTACGTCTATGCCCAGCAGTCCCGTACGTTCTGATTGCGTTTCTTCTCTGCCACTACCTCGTATACCCATATGGCTTGCGTTGAGCTGACCGAGCATCTCGTTAAATTGATTTTGGAAGTCTTGATCTGTTGTAGCATTGATACAACGCTCCTTATAGATTTCTTTAAGAGCATGCCAGTCTTGGCCATGAAACTCGGGATCATAAAATCCATCTCTTAGTCTCCGCCATGCTTCGTCAAATACTTGTGTACGTTCCTGATGATGATCGATATCCATCTTCACCTTAAAAGGTTGCCCCTCTTGCTTTTTACCTGATGGGCTGATACTAACCAGAGTGCCTCCTCGCTTAAGTGCGTAGATGCGATCTCCTTTTTTGTTGAATTGTGGATTAGCAATATTGAGATTAGAAAAGAGGGTTTTCACATCTTCTCCATCCCAATTAACAGACATAAAGGCTGGGTCCCCTGGTGATCCTTGTCGGCCTCCACCATTAGTAGAAAAGTAGAAAGTCTCTCCATCTTTTGAAATCGATAAGTCTCCTTCATTTCCAGCTATGCGAGTTACCTGTACGATGCGCTCGTAGATATCATCAAAGTCAATCTCTACAGGCTTGACAGCATCTTTATCTTTTTTCTTGTCCTTGTCTTTATCCTTTTTGTCTTCCTCTTCCTCATCATCGTCTTCTTCCCAATCTCGTTGTGTCTTTTCCCAATCAGATTTTTTAAGCCACACAAACCAGACATCTGAGTCTCCATTATTTCTGATGGATATGAATCCCAACTTGCTGCCGTCTTCACTCCATACTGGGTTTCTATCTGTCCTTGGGTGTAGGCTAACATTGACAGGATCCGTAGCCCCATCTGACTGATGGATATAGATTTCTTCATTAAAGTTGAGATCGCTTAATGCATATGCCAGCCACTTACTATCAGGACTCCAGGCCACTCCCGCTGGTATATCCCAGCCGTTTTGGAGGATCCGCGGATTAGAAATATTACCAAGTGTGTCTAAGTCGACAACGACGAGTTCACCTCGGCCTCTTCGATATGCTAACTGCGATCGATCTGGAGATATAACAAGAGCTTCCTCTTCAGCCTCATGATCAGTGAGTTGCTCCACACTAAACTGGAAAGACTTGTATAAACTTGTCTCTGGATTCTTAGCCGTGAGTTTATAAAGATCAAACTGACCTCCTCGATCTGATGAAAAGACAATGGTTGATTCATTGACCCACACGGCATCTTTATCTCTGTAAGGGTGATTAGTAAGCTGAACAGCGCGGTCTTTTTCTTTGTCATTCTCTTTGAGAAAGAGTTCTCCGCGGACCTCAAGAAGAACGTGGTCTTCACTTGGCGATAACGAAAAATTAGAAGCTGAGCGAGTTAAGGTCTCATGCTCTATTGGATCAAATCGATCATCAGCTGTCACGTTAATAGGTACTGATTGAACATCCCCGAGATTATCTAATGATGCTTTCTTTAATTCGCCACCAACTATGTAGACCACGCTAGACTCATCAGCACTCACATCAAAGTAGGTGATGCCTTCTTCAGTATAATCGGTAAGCGTCTCAACTGTGCTACTTCCGCCACTGATCTTTGACAAATTGTATCTGCCTGACCTCGCACTTAGGAAGTATATATTATCTCCTTCGGCATCTGGTAATATATCTTGGGCATCATCAGTGGTGAGCTGGTTATAGCTCTTCGACTCTGCATCGTACTTCCATATATCTCTATTAGCAGGTCCTGTGTAAGCTTCTCTGGCTACTCGACAAGTGCCTCTGACGAAGACGATATCGTCTGAGCTTTTCATCGGAGCTGGGCTAAGCACTACTGCATCTATCAACCTATATGGTGTGCCGCCATCAATAGATACTTGATGAACTTCAGATTCTCTCTCGATCTGCTGAAATCCTCGACGACTCATAAAGCTCACATCTGTATCAGACATCCATCTCGGATGGGTATCATTAGTAGAGTGGTAAGTGAGTCTTTTGATAGTCCCATCACTCACGTCCATCACGAAGATATCATTGTTACCCCAGCGGTTACCTTGGAAGACTAGCTTGGTGCCATCTGGACTCCACTGAGGATGAGATTCATACGACTCGTGGATGGTAAGTCTTCTTGCGAAATCATCATTTACGGAAGTGATCCAAATATCACCTTGATAAGAAAAAGCTACTTGCGATCCATCGGGACTCAGCGAAGGGGTAATCACCAATGGAGCCGAATGCAACACAGTGCAGGTCAGGACAGTAAGCGCGATATACAAAAGTCTCATCTTCATATTTTTAGATGAGAGAAAGATAGACTATTGCTCTAGACTAGCGGCTATGAACTAGCCAAAGTTCAACGTCTCCGTTGCAAGCAAACCGCCATACACAAGCGCGATCTTACGATCTTTACCAACAGGTTTGTACTCATCAGAAGTAGAGAAAGCAACAAAAGCTTCTTTGGAAGGCCACGATACGATTAGTATCTGGTCAGGTTGATCCTCGAGGTCACCGATGATCGTATTATTCACTTTGCCGGCCCAGAGGACTTTCCCACCATACTTGACCATGAGAGGGTGGACATTGCGACCATATCTTCGATATGCTTCTTCACCACTTTCTTCACTACCCTCTGCTTTTTCTCTGAATTTCAGAATATTGAGCATCACCAGTGGTGTCTCAGAAGGATAGTTTTGCATAAAATCCATGAAGGCCTCCTTTGTGCCCATGACTTGATTAGTGAGATTCATATCGATATGTTATGTGACAAACATAATTTATAAAGTGAGATTTTGTGTTAGATTCATAGAATAACATGATTTGTTTTCCCACTATCTGATGGTTGTAACTTCTCTTATTTTCATAATATATCTAATACCCTAGGTTCACTTGCTCTTAAAAAACGAATTAGTATATATTTGCGGTCCGCAAAAGAGCGGATATGTATGCGAATGTAGCTCAGCTGGTAGAGCACGACCTTGCCAAGGTCGGGGTCGCGAGTTCGAATCTCGTCATTCGCTCGAAGAAGGTGGCTTTAGGGTCACCTTTCTTATATACCTTTTGAAAATTAGAGTATCAAAAGGGGATAAACACTATCCGCCCGGGTGGTGGAACCTACCTTCGGCAGGCAGGTTGGAAGAATCACGAGATTCGTACCGGGCATGCAAGAGAGCTTGCAAAACAAAAAGAACACTTACCCGCCCGGGTGGTGGAATTGGTAGACACGCTGGACTTAAAATCCAGTGGCTTCGCGGCCGTGCGGGTTCAAGTCCCGCTCCGGGTAC
>CAZXIE010000174.1:0-5357 GCA_964640065.1 uncultured Saprospiraceae bacterium | reverse complement strand
AGTGTATGTCCGGATCAGTTGACCATACTAGATCATCCAGAAGATACGTATAGCGCTGAGCAAGAAATAGTTTCTAGAGCTACGGTAGAGGGTGGAAGAGATATAAGATATAGTAGCCCAGAGATACGACTAGAATCCAACTTTACTGTAGAATCCACTGGGGCTTTATCCGCGCAGTCAGACTCTTGTCTAGAGATACTGCATCAAGCACAACATTAAGGATACAGGTATTCATTTCACAGAGATTGATTCAGAACTATCGCATGCGGTATTTTGATGATTGCTTGTCTTCGTTTTTTCTGGGAGATTAAACATTCTAAGGTTTCTTACTAGATGTTTCGTCACTCATTTTATACAAGACAGACGCCTTGAACTCACGTCTAGTATCATAAAAATTTCTGATACTCTCGCATTTCATTAATTTGCTTGTTCGCTTATAAGCCTCTTGATATGAAAAGAAGACAATTTATTGCCTCTAGCAGTGCGGCTCTGCCACTTGCTGCCATTACTCCTGTGAGTTCTCTACTGCATGAAGATCGATCCAAGGAAACTATCGAACCTCCATTTGCGATGAAGTTCGCTCCTCATCTTGGCATGTTTAAAAACCTCGCCGGTGATGATCCTATCGATCAACTTAACTTCATGGCTGATCATGGATTTTCTGCTTTTGAAGATAACGGTATGCCTGGTAGAGATATCGCCCTTCAAGAAAAGATGGCATCAGTCATGGGTAATCGAGGCATAGAGATGGGCGTCTTCGTAGCTCATAAGATATACTGGCGAAAGCCAACTCTTGCAAAAGGTGATGATACTAGTAGAGCTGAGTTTTTAAGTCAAATCAAAGATTCTGTCGAAGTCGCTAAGCGAGTCAATGCCAAATGGGTGACCGTAGTCCCAGGACATGTAGACCTCTCTCAAGACATAGGATATCAGACGGCACATGTCATAGAGACACTTCGTAGAGCGTCAGATATCTTGGCTCCGCATGATGTGACCATGGTGTTAGAGCCTCTAAATTTCAGAGATCATCCAGGTTTGTTTCTCACTAAGATCGCACAGGGTTTTGAGATCTGTAAGGCTGTAGACAGTCCTGCTTGTAAGATCCTATTCGATATCTATCATCAGCAGATACAAGAAGGTAATATCATCCCTAATATAGATCTAGCTTGGGACGAAATAGCCTACTTCCAGATAGGTGACAATCCTGGCAGGAAGGAGCCCACCAGCGGAGAAATCAATTATAAAAATGTCTTCAAGCACATTCATGCAAAAGGATTCTCTGGTATCCTTGGTATGGAACATGGTAATTTTTTCGAAGGTGCGGAAGGAGAGCGCAAACTCATAGCTGCATATCGGAGTGTGGATGTTGTGTGATGATGTAGCATCTGACAATGTGGCTTCAACACCTTGTTATTCTTCATTCATGCTGTCTATGTTGTAAATGAGCTAGAAGTTATAGGTGATCCCAAGGCAGCGATGGATAATATCTACCTTGATTCTAGATTATAGTCGATGGCAGAGGAAGTGATAAAAGAAGTTGACTCTAAATAAATTAAAAGACTATTGTTATCCCTAGCCCATGTTGACTTGGTCCTAGATGGACTGATAGATTAGCTTTGTTTAGGTAAAATGAGAGATTATCTATCTTGGTTGACTTTGGTATAAGTGCACCTACTCCTGCACCAACGATACCACCTCCGAGTGCATAAATAAAAAAGAAGCTGGGATTAACTGATAAACTAACTATGAAACCTGTAAAAGCTCCAAAAGTAAGTCCTTTGCTAATATGGAGACCATTCTTGATTTTCAAGTAATCTATGTCGTCTATATCAATTTGATATGTCTGTTTATATGTACTATGGTTATAGTGAAGTCTGTCTCCTTCAAGATAAGCACTATTAAAATGGATGAGTTCCTTTTTGAAAGCTTTAAAAGACCCCTTTTCAAAACTCTGAGCTGAAATATCGCTAAGTTGTAAAATAGATAAAAGAATAATCAGCCAAAAGAGGTAATGAGTTTTATATAGAAATAAGCCTTTCACGAATCTAAAAAATATAAGTGATACCGATGCCTTCGGGCGTCAGCCCGATTC
The DNA here is from genome assembly GCA_964640065.1 of uncultured Saprospiraceae bacterium. Lineage (GTDB taxonomy): Bacteria > Bacteroidota > Bacteroidia > Chitinophagales > Saprospiraceae > JAJRXG01. Next base: position 3,265 of record CAZXIE010000174.1, on the reverse strand, counting down.
CGATTGAATGCTCTGACGATGTATCATATCCGGGGTTATAAACTCTTTCGTATTTAGGAATCGTAACACCTAGAAACCCACCTGTCAAGATACCAATTCCTCCTCCCAGTCCTACCAGTTCGAGGAATGATGGGACTCTTTGAGAATTAGAGTCATTACTTAGACTAATAGATATTCCTAATAAAATACCAGCTCCTCCTCCGATGATTGCTCCGGTGCCAACATAAGTTCCCTTTCTATATCTGATATAATCAATCTCGGACAGTCGTATTTTGAAATAATCATTCATCCCAGGATGCTTAAAGTGAAGATTGCCTCCGTCTATATAGGCATTTGTAAAAACAAACTCAGTCTCATCTTTGGAATTGAAAGATCCATCATTGTATTCTTGAGCGGCTAATTCCGTGTCAAAATGAAAAGTACCTATGATCCATAGCAGTAAGATTGGTATGTGTAAATTCTTTGGCATTAATAAGTACAATTTAGTTGTTATCTTTGAATATATTAGAATTCATCAAATAATTATTTATTCTCGGACAAAATCCCGTATTTCTTTTAAAGATTCTAAGGGAGAAAGGAACTCAACAGTGGAGAAGTAATTTCATAAGAATGTCTTTAAGCTTATGCGTGACAAAGGATTTTTCAGATTCGCTGAGGACTTCTTTGAAGGTGCAGATGGTGAAAAAGCTATCCGTAGCCTTTCGCAGTGCAGAAGTCCGTGGGTATGTTTTTTACCTGTTTTGACGTCTTAGCCATACAGTACAGTCAGTATGCTGAGCTCCTAATAAAAACTGTTAGATTGACTAGTCTGACATTACTAGTCATATGGGGGATTAGCTTTCGTCGTATTTTCCTAGACACATATCGAGATTATCTGCTATCCAAGCCATACTGGTTTACACTTGTAGAGTCTTCTGTAAGGACACTTTAACTTTTGTGACTCAGAAGATCATTAAGAAGATGATTACATTCACTAAAAAACAATCTAATACTACTATGAGATCTTTACTTACTCTAGCATGTACACTGTTTCTTTTTACTTCCATGACTTCTGCGCAGGAAGTGTCGGTCGATGAGATCGTAGATACTTACTTCGAAAATATCGGAGGCAAAGACGCATGGCGCGAGATCAAATCCATGAAGTTTTCTGGAGAAGGCGTCCAGATGGGTATGAAGTTTCCAGTCACTATGCTTAACAAGGAGCCTAACCTTACACGTCTTGATGTGTCGATCCAAGGCATGACCTTGACAGAGGCGTATGACGGAGAGGTAGCTTGGGGTACTAATCCCTTCGCAGGTCAAACAGAGCCACAGAAAAAAACTGATGAAGAATCAGCAGAAGCAGGTAAGGAAAACTTCCAAGATGATCTCTTAGATTATAAAGAAAAAGGCTCCAGCCTTACGATGGAAGGTACTGAGGAGTACGAAGGCTCGGAAGTCTATAAACTTAAGTTGACGAGAGACGATGGTGAGGAGCGCATCTACTTCTTTGACACTGAGTTATACATCCCTATCGCTATGCGTATGACCGTTAACTCGGGACCCATGAAGGGCCAGGTGATCGATGCTGTAAGTAGTGACTTCCAAGAAGTCGATGGTGTCATGATCCCATTTAGTTTTATCCAAAAGGTTGGCGGGCAGACGATGTTAGAGTTCATAGCTAATGAAGTCGAGATTAACGTGCCACTGACCGATGAAGAATTTGCTTTCCCAGGCAACTAATTAGAGACTCACTGCATGAGTCTGGATCAGCACCTAAGTGATACGTATTAGGTGCTGATTCTTTTCCTTTCCCATTTCACTTTCGTAAATATTCATTACTAACTATGCGACTGCTCACACTTCTCATTTGTTCATTCTCATTTATTATTCTTGATGCTCAACTGGCCACCTCAGATATTTCTTTTGGTGACTTGAGAGCACGCTCTATAGGGCCTGCCACGATGAGTGGACGGGTAAGTACTCTGGATGCTGTTAGCTCTTCTCCTGAGATCCTGTACGTCGGTGCTGCCGGTGGAGGCATCTGGAAGTCCATCAGCGCAGGTGCATCTTTTCGACCTGTATTTGACGATCATATCCAGTCTATCGGTGATATCGCCATCGACCAATCACACCCAGATACAGTTTGGGTAGGAACCGGTGAGCCATGGGTACGTAATAGTGTATCTGTTGGAGACGGTATTTACGTAAGTACTAATGGAGGAACGACCTGGACGCATAAGGGCTTGCCAGAGTCAGAGCACATCAGCAAAGTTCTCGTACATCCAGAAAACTCTAGCGTCATCTACGCAGCTGTGCAAGGTCGCCTATGGAGTTCGAGTGAAGAAAGAGGCGTCTATAAGTCTACGGATTTTGGTGCTACTTGGAAGAAGGTATTATATATAGATGAGGGCACTGGAGCTGCAGATCTAACGATTGATTTGCAAAATCCTAATGTCCTCTTTGCTGCTATGTGGGAGCACAGACGATATCCAGATTACTTTAATTCTGGTGGACCGGGAAGTGGTATTTACAAAAGTGAAGACGGAGGAGATACATGGTCTAAGGTGACCGCTGATATGCCCGCTGGTGACTTGGGACGTATCGCCATAGAAGTAGCTCCGAGCGATAGTAAGATCGTATACGCTACTATCGAGTGTGAAGAGCAAGACGAAAAAGGCCTCTACAAATCCACAGATGGTGGAGGTAGCTGGAAGTTGATTAATACTGACTTCGGCATGACGGTCAGACCGTTCTACTTTTCAAGATTATATGTAGATCCATCTGATGCCGAGACGGTATATAAAGGTGGACTCAATGCCGTAGTAAGCGATGATGGCGGCGAAAAATTTAGAACGATAGAGAGTGGCGTTCACTCTGATATCCATGATATCTGGGTGAATCCATCTAATAGTAAACACGTGCTCTTAGGTACAGATGGAGGTGTCTATCGATCTTTAGATGGAGCGACACTATTTGAGCATTTTAGAAACCTTCCGATCTCCCAGTTTTATCAGATCAGCGTTGATAACGCTGAGCCTTATAACGTCTATGGAGGCCTCCAGGATAATGGATCTTGGTATGCTCCATCAAGGACAAAGACCGGAGGTATCCGTAATAGTGACTGGAATCTCTCCTACTATGGAGATGGCTTTTACTCGTATAGACATCCGACAGATCCCGATGTCATCTACTCGGAGTCACAAGGAGGAAACGTAGCTAGATATAATCGCCGTGATGGGCAATCAAAAAATATAGCTCCCATAGCAGAAGGCGAAGATGAAAA
>CAZXIE010000173.1:4299-5363 GCA_964640065.1 uncultured Saprospiraceae bacterium | reverse complement strand
AAGTAGATTCCACCTGCATTCTTATCAAAGAGTGGTTCTACAACTTTTGTGATATCATCACAATGTCCCGCAGCTGAGATGACAACCGTGCCAGGCGATAGGACATTTCTATCGGCATACTTCTGCTTCATCGAAAGCGAGTCCTTACCTGTTGGCACATTGATACCAAGCGCTATCGCATACTCCGAGACCGCCTCTACCGCACTATAAAGTCTTGCATCTTCACCAGGGTTACGACATGGCCACATCCAGTTAGCAGAAAGAGAGATAGACTTGAGTCCATCTTTGAGTGGTGCCCACATGATATTAGTGAGCGCCTCTGTGATCGACAGCCTTGCTCCTGCCGCTGCATCTATCAATCCACTGGCAGGTGTATGACCGATCGAAGTGGCAACACCTTGTAGCGTATCATAATCTAATGCCATCACACCGCAGTTGTTAAGCGGAAGTTGAAGAGGGCCTACACATTGTTGTTTGGCTACCCTGCCGCCTACACATCGATCTACCTTATTCGTCAGCCAATCCTTACATGCCACTGCTTCTAATCGAAGTACATCTTTGATGTACTCTTCAAGATGAGTTGTGTCATATGAGATGGCCTTGTATGATGGCGCCACTGACTGATCTCTCATGATCGTCTTTGGAGAACTTCCAAACATATCTGAAAGTGCTAAGTCCATCGGTCGATCTGAAGACTCCTTCGAAACAAATGAAAACCTATCGTCACCAGTTACTTCTCCGACAACATACATCGGTGATCTTTCGCGCTCGGCGATTTTCTTTAGCGTAGAGAGGTGTTCTTCACCAATGACAAGTCCCATTCTTTCCTGAGATTCATTACCGATGATCTCTTTGGCCGAGAGTGTTGGATCTCCTACTGGCAAAGCGTCGAGGTTGATCTGTCCGCCAGTATCTTCTACGAGTTCTGACAGACAGTTAAGATGACCTCCTGCACCATGGTCATGGATGGAGACGATGGCATTTTGATCACTCTCTACGAGTGCACGGATCGTATTAGCTACTCGCTTCTGCATCTCGGGATTAGATCGCTGGACAGCGTTGAG
>CAZXIE010000173.1:0-4199 GCA_964640065.1 uncultured Saprospiraceae bacterium | reverse complement strand
GTTGTTGGAAAATTATGTGTCTCCGCCTTGATAGATATGACCGCATCCACATCCTTTTTTTCATACGACGATGGTTGGTCAGCGTGCTGAGGAGCAAACTGCTTGATGCTAGGTCCATCTACAAAAGCGACATTGTCCTTATAGGCAGAGACGACTCCATTAGGATGTGTCTTTGTAGTTTTTTTGATCAGCTTAAATAAGCTCATCTCTTTTTCTTCACCATCGATGATGAAGGTGCCATTGAAGATCTTGTGTCGGCAGTGTTCGCTATTCACTTGTGAAAAACCAAAGACTTCAGAATCCGTCAGGGGTCTAGCAAGTTTGACCGCGAGCTCCTCGAGATAAGTAACTTCTTCAGGGCTCAGTGCTAGCCCTTCTTCTTCATTGTATTTCTTGATATCCTTCACTTCAAGGATGGCAGCCGGCATGTGATCGATATGAAAGATATCCTGACCGAGCCCTTGAAACTTCTGAGCAACCATGGGATCAAAAGAACTGTCGTCTTTTGCAGGAAAAAACTGTTCTATCCTGATGATATCTGAGATGCCCATATTCTGGGTGATCTCTACTGCATTTGTACTCCAAGGAGTGACCATAGCCGCTCTGGGTCCTATAAAATCACTTGTAAGTTCTGCTTGTTCTACTTGACTGCGCTCACCAAAGAGCCATACCAACTTCGGTATATCTTCGTCCTTTAACTGGCTTGCTACTTGTGCAGCAAAAACTCTATCGGTTGGGTTTCCAAAGAATATAATCATATGAGAATTTAGGCTTATATGACAAAGCACAAAGGTGCCTCATTTTTATTAGCTAGATAAATGCTGGCTCCACTTTTTAGCAAGTCCTTACAGCGCATCAAGTCAATGACTTGTTAATCCGAAAGGAAGAGGCACACAAGTGCCATTCATCGGCGTTTTCCTACCGTACTTATAATAGATCAAAAAGATTGAGAATGATTATGCAACCTTTGCGTTATTCGGTTCGTCTTTAGAGCATTATCATACTACGATAGCAAATCAATGACTCGCCTATTACCTACTGATTACATGAAAAACCTATTACTTCCTTTCTTCTTTTTGATCGTTCTATCTCATTCTGCTTTCTCTCAGGATACCATAGCTCAAAAGTCATATCAGACTATAGATATCGGCGAGACTACTCTTCAGATAGATGGCGAACTCTCTGAAGAGATATGGGAAAATGTGCCATGGGCTACGGACTTTACCGTCATCCGACCAAATAACGGTGACCAACCACAGCAGCAAACTCGGTTCAAGATACTTTATGACAAGGAGCATATCTACCTAGGATTTCATGCCCTGCATACGAACCCTGAGAAGATAGAAAGTAGATTAGCGCGGCGTGATAATTTTCCGGGAGACTGGGTGGAAGTCAATATCGATAGTTACAATGATAATAACACTGCCTACTCATTCACTCTCTCAGTCTCTGGGGTTAAGGGTGACGAGTTCATCACTAACAATGGCGAAAACTGGGACAGCAATTGGAATCCTATCTGGTATGGAAAAGCAACTATCGTAGAAGATGGGTGGACTGGCGAGATGAAGATACCGCTGAGTCAGCTACGGTTTGGACAACAAGAAGATTATGACTGGGGCTTACAAATCACCCGTAATGACTTTGGATCTGACGAACAAAGTTCTTGGCAGTTTATACCTAATAATGCATCTGGCTTCGTGAGCAACTTCGCTGAGCTTTCAGGCATATCCGGTATAAAACCCAAGCGCCAGATCGAGATACAACCTTATGTGACTTCATCACTTAGAAAATCTCCGAGTGAAGAAGGCAATCCTTTTGCAGATGGCACCAAAGGTGGTCTGAGTGTCGGTGTGGACGGGAAGATCGGTATCACTAATGACATCACACTTGACTTTACTGTCAATCCCGATTTCGGTCAAGTAGAGGCCGATCCATCAGCTCTTAATATCGACGGCTTTCAGATATTTTTTGGCGAGCGTAGACCATTCTTTATCGAAAACTCTAACCTCTTTAACGATCGTCTTTCAGATTTTGAAGCAGGTGGCCCTTTCGGAAATGATAGACTTTTTCACTCAAGACGCATAGGCGCAAGACCCCAAGGTTCGGTTGACTCTCCAGATGGATCATTTACGGAAGTGCCAGACTTTACATCTATACTTGGAGCAGCCAAAGTATCAGGAAAAACGAAAAAAGGATTGTCACTTGGCCTTCTCCAGACTATCACAGCCCAGGAGCGGATGCTTATCTCCCAAAATGGCGAGGAGACAGATGCCATCGTCGAACCACTTACGAACTACAGTGTAGGTACTGTACGGCAAGATTTCAAAGAAGGAGCTTCCTATGTTGGACTAACACTTACATCTGCCAACCGCAGGTTAGATGGTACCGGACTTGAAGATCAGTTTCACAAGGATGCCTTCTCAGGAGGCATCAAAGCGCTACATACTTGGAAAGATCGTGAGTGGAGACTCGTCGGTAATCTTATCATGAGTAGGGTCAATGGTACAGCTGCCAGGATCACTCAGACGCAGACTTCATTTGAGCACTATTTTCAGCGACCAGATGCCGACCATCTTTCAGTTGATGAAACAAAGACCTCCCTCACAGGTCATGGCGGAACTGTCACACTTGGTAATTATGGAGGTAATGATAATCTAAGCTTCCAGGGAGGTGTCACCTGGCGATCACCAGAGCTTGAGCTCAACGATATCGGATTCCTGAGCAATGCTGACCAAATCGATCACGCATTTTGGGCAGGATATCAATTTCCAAAGCCATTCAGCATATTTAGAAGATATCGCATCAATTATAATCACTACTCTCGTTGGACCTATGGTGGCGAGCATCTCTACAATGCAGTCAACATCAATACGCATGCCGGTCTTACGAACTTTTGGTCTGTCGGCGGAGGACTCACCTATGAGCTCAAGGACATATCCACTAAAGCTCTCTTTGGCGGTCCACTGCTAAGAAGAGCTGGAGGTTATTCGCCATGGTTTTATATCAACTCTGACGAAAGAAAGAGCTTTACATATGGTGCGAGTGCATTTCAATTCAGGTCTACTGGTGGCGACAAAGGAGCAGTAGCTGTTGATGGGTTTAATTTATTCACGAGATATCAACCGACTGATGCATTGTCTATGAGTTTAGGGTTGAATTATTTTCAACAAGATAGAGCCATCCAAAATGTATCCTTTGCAGAATACAATGGACAAGACAGATTCATCACTGCTCGGATACAACAAAAGACCCTCAACTTTAATCTTCGAGTGAATTATAGCATCACACCTAATATGACTTTCGAATATTGGGGACAGCCTTTTATATCCAGAGGTAATTATTCCGAGTTTAAATTTATAACTGATCCTCTTGCCACCTCATTTACAGATCGGTTCGAATTATTTGATGAGCAGCAAATTTTTGCAGAAGAATCTGGTAATTATTTTAATATCGATGAAGATGGTGATAGTATTACAGACTATGGTTTTTCTAATCCCGACTTCAATTTTTTACAATTTCGTTCTAATCTCGTCTTTCGCTGGGAGTATCGTCCAAACTCAGAGATCTTCTTAGTTTGGACCAATGGCACTACTAATAGTGGTGATCCTGAGAAAGGGCTATTTCCCTCATTGAGCGAAGATCTCTTTGCTCAACAAGGGAATAGCATCTTTTTGTTTAAGGTTACTTATCGGTATTATTAGGGGTTAGGTATGAGGTATGAAGTGTTAAGTATGAGGTAGGGGTTGATCAATTACTCATTACAATCTTCATTGATGACTTTCAGCTCACCACCATCTTCAACAGTCAGAGAGTCTAAGAAGATAGTAGAAGATCTTAAGTTCACCGGTAGATCGTCTGCTATAGAACCGCTCACAAATAAATTGTCGGAAGCAAAGTAAACATTTGTACCCATCAAAACATTCTGCTCATCAGTAAAAACGTACTGATCGCGATTTCCTATCTGACTCCATTCGCTACCGTCCCAGAACATGAATTGCTTCAAGTTTTTATCATAAACTAATAGTGACTCTTCATTTAGATTAGGCACGACTGCATTGCGCACAGAAGAATCCATACGCGGAATGATTATACCCTTATCTGTACTTTCAAATTGTATATGGGTGTTGGGTGTTTGGGCTTCCACGATAACCAAGCTCAAAAATGAAAAGAAGGTTGTAAATAAATGTTTCATGAATTTT
>CAZXIE010000172.1:0-5393 GCA_964640065.1 uncultured Saprospiraceae bacterium | reverse complement strand
AAAAACCCATTTACCTCGAGTGAAATAACTCATACAACTCCTCTTGCATCATCACTCCCTTGTTCTTATTATACCAAAGCTGTAGCTCCTTGAGTATGTCGGGCCATGCGACTTCCTTACCCTTGAGATCTAGATACATCGCTTGTGTCTCCTTAGGTCTTGGGCCCCACGTGAAGAGATCTTGTCCGGTTGCATCGCGGACGATGAGCATGGGGATTGATTTACCACCATTGGTGAGATACTTGTCGATCTCGCTGTTAGGGGCATCTCTGTTTTGTATCTCTAGAGTGATGCGTTCATTGAGAGCAGCGTACCTCGATATGAAGGGATGACAGTGCGCTGCATCGCCACACCATGGCTCCGTGATCAGCAACCAATGCATATCGACGGCTATGTTTTTGATCAGCTCTTCTAACTTTGGCAGCATCCTTCCTTTTCTCGTCAAACGACTTGCTCTTTTCTGATTCATCTTGACGTAGTGGATGTAATCTGGATCATCGTAAGGAGCAGTTGTATTGCGTCCTTCTAGGATATCATCAAATTGAGCTTCGTATTCTTGGATGTTCATGGGCTTCCTTTTTAGCTATTGTTTTCTAGACTTCTCAGCTTTAACCATTTGTTCAAACATCTTGTTTAGCTGTGACGTCTCGACAAATGGGATATCAATATCGCCAGGTGTTGGTTCGGCATCTCCGGGCTGTACCATGCCATATTTTTTCGTGCTCACATAGAAAGGCACAAGCTGCCTGAGGGCAGGGGAGAGCAACCAAAGATTCTGAAGTAATATGTCGGCATACTCCTTGGGGTCTTGCATGATATTATAAGCTTGTGGTAACCACAGATCGTTATAAGATCTTTGTTCTTGCTGTACTCCTTCGCCTCTAAAGTAAAACTTGAACTGTCGCCACTTGGCAGCAGCAAGGGTTTGTTCGTGGAAGTAGAGCACGCCTTCTCTCGGTGGACTCTCACACTCACCAAGCAATAGACACGTCTGGTCCACGCCATCTATGGCGCGATCACTCGGCACGTCGGCATCGACGATCGAAGCGATGGTTACGTATATATCGCTGATGGCCACGATCTCATTGGTCTCTTGTCCTGGCGCGATCTTCCCCGGCCACTTGATCATCATCGGTGTACGCACGGCCCCTTCATGCACGTCGCCAAGATATCCTCTAAACGGTCCAGTATCTCCGACAGTAGGGAAGAGAACTCTATCAGGCCCATTATCACTTGCGTAAATAATCATTGTGTTATCCGACAGCCCAGCGTCTTCGATAGCTTGTAACACCTGACCTACTCGATAGTCATGCTCTCTCATCATGTCCGCGTATTCGCCATTGCCAGAGCTGCCTTCGAAGTCTGGGTGTGGGACGTATGGATGATGCATAGCCGTCCATGGCAAATACAAGAAAAATGGATCCTCATCATCCTTGTGTTCTTCTAGATATGCCGTCGCCTTTTCGACGATAGTAGCATCCATGAGAGGGCGCATAGCCATGTCGTATGGGACAGTAGGGTAGACACCTTTTTCGGCGCTTCCTTCAAGTATGTCAAACTTCTTGGTATAGGCAGGATCATATCCGACAGCATCTGGCCACATGACATTTCCAGTACTATTAGGGATGCCCCACCATTCATCAAATCCCTGATCCGTAGGATACCTTCCTTTTATATTTCCTAGATGCCACTTACCGTAAATGCTGGTTTGGTAACCCTTCTCTTTGAGCAACTCCGCCAGCGTATGCTCCCATGGAGCTAATCCCTGAGGGAGACCTTGGATGGGGATGGCTCTTGTCGTTCCAGATCTGATCGCATATCTACCTGTCAAGAGCGCGGATCTTGAGGGTGTGCATTCAGCTTCAACATTGAAGTTGGTAAATCTCATCCCCTCGTCAGCTAACTGGTCGATGTGAGGAGTCGGTGCAGCTCTGATGATGCCACCACCGTAGCAACCAAAGTCACCGTAGCCGATATTATCTGAAAGCATCAAGACGATGTTAGGTCGCTCTTGACCGTAACTTGATATGCTGCACACTATGAAGATGAAGTACCAGGTAATTTTCATACAACAGTTCTTTTCTAAGTTTACCAAGGTAGGGATTAGCGATCATTGTTCAAGTCTTGGTGATTGCTTTGATTGAAGTTGCTATTTTAGCAGAGATACTTACCTGATTACTTGATGTGAAGAAGATCGTGAAAAGAATACTGCTGGCTGTAGTCATTATCCTAGTGATAGCCATACTTGTAGGATGGATTCTCTTCAATCGGACCTTCTATAATCACCAATCCTATGAAGCCAAAGACTCATTAACCGCTGCGATTTCCAATGAAAAAACAGAAGGCTTCGATGAAAATCGAAATGCCTACTTCGGTGATCTTCACATCCACACCAGCTGGTCTTTTGATGCCTTTATCTATAATGTTCGTGCTACCCCTCATGACGCATACTTATATGCGAAGGGACATCGGATACCTCATGTATCTGGAGATTCTATCCAGATCAATCGACCACTAGACTTTATGGCAGTCACTGATCATGCCGAGTACATGGGCGTGATGATCCAGATGTTAGATCCAGAGTCGCCTTTCGCAGATATCGATATAGCCAAGCGTGTCAATAATCCTGATGAGAGTATATCTAGAAAAGCCTTTGGTACCATAGGATTAAGTATTGCAGTCAATAAACCATACCGCTCTCTGATAGATGAAGAAGTCATGTATGATACTTGGAAGAAAATCGTGAAGGCTGCCGACGATCATTATGATCCGGGGAAGTTCACCACCTTTCCTGCCTATGAGTGGACGTCTTCTATCGGCCAGATCTTTACTATACCTCAGTACGCCTATAACATGCATCGCAATGTCATCTTTAAAGGAGGGAAAGTGCCGGGGATGCCATTCTCATCCTTTCACTCTCAGGATCCCGAAGACTTATGGAAGTGGTTAGACGAACAGAGAGGGCAGGGCATAGATGTCTTAGCTATCCCTCACAATGCTAACATAAGTAATGGCAACATGTACGGCACCACAACATTTGACGGAAGTCCTATGGACGATGAATACGTGAAAGCTAGGATGCGTAACGAACCCATCAATGAGGTCGTGCAGATCAAAGGACAGTCGATGGCTCATCCTTCTTTAGCTGGCAACGATGAGTTCGCTGATTTTGAAATGTATGAATACTTGTTCGCTAGAGGAGACGAGCGACCCCAAGGAGTAGCAAAAGGTAGTTATGTGAGAGATGCGCTTAAAGATGGACTCTCGATACAGCAATCCATAGGTAGGAACCCTTACAAGTTTGGTTTTATAGGCAGCTCAGATAGTCATAACGCGGCCACTAATACAGAAGAGGATAACCAAATTGGAAAGTCAGGATTACAAGATCCTACTCCCAAAGAGAGACTAGCAAAGACTTCTACGGCGGCTCGCCTAAGAGAAAACTCTGTAGCCGGCATAGCAGGTGTATGGGCAAAAGAAAATACAAGAGAGTCGATCTTCTCAGCTCTAGAACGGAAGGAAACTTTCGCCACCTCTGGTCCTCGCATCCAGGTCAGATTTTTTGGGGGATGGAAGTATGGTGATAGTATACTTCAACAAGAGAATTGGATAGAAACGGCCTACTCAGATGGAGTGCATATGGGCGGAGATTTGAATCAATCTGAACATCAGGACTCTCCAGTTTTTATCATCTCGGCACTAAAAGATCCAGATGGTGCCAACCTAGATAGAGTACAGGTTATCAAGGGATGGATCGATGAGGACGGAGCTTCGCATGAAAAGATATTTGACGTTTCTTGGTCAGGTGATCGTGCTATGATGGATGGCGGCATTTCGCCAGTGGGCAGTACTGTAGACCTCAGTTCTGCTACCTACACTAATGATATTGGTGCTATCTCCTTATCCACTGTCTGGAAAGATCCTGAGTTTGATGAGCGCACTTCATCGTTTTACTACTTGCGCGTATTAGAGATACCGACACCGAGATGGACGACTTACGACGCAGCAAGAATGGGTGTCGATGTACCAGATAATGTCATGTCGACTATACAGGAAAGAGCGTGGAGTTCACCGATCTGGTATAACTCGAAGTAGGCTTTTTAGAGCTCGATCAACTTACCAAATTTCTTTGGAGCATCTATCCTCTTATCTATGATCTCTTGCGTCACTGGATGCTCAAAACTTAATCCAACAGCGCTTAAAAACAAACCTTTACCCGTTGCCATTTTTCCTTCAAGATGATACTTGCGATCTCCTAAGATCGGAGTACCATTCTCTAACATGTGGATACGCAGTTGATGGCGTCTGCCAGTAGATGGTTGTAGTTCAATAAGATTGAGCGTATTGTACTTATCCGAAGGGATAGACTTCAGTACCTTATATACCGTCTCTGCAGACTTCTCTTTGATCGGAGTATCGATGACACCTTCACCTGAGATAGACCCCATGACAATAGCATGGTAGGTTTTCTTGATCTTGCGCTCTGCGAAAAGATCAGATAGCGCAGTCTGACAAGATCTCGTCTTAGCGATCATCAGCAGGCCAGAAGTGGCATGATCTAATCTATGTACTGGCAAAGGGCGGGGTAGAGCATCCTTCTCGGTGGAAGATTCTAGATTCCCTGGTAAAGCATTTTCGAGTGTTCTCTTTTGATTGCCACTGACCACGATACCTGCCGGCTTATTGACGATGGCAAGATGGTCATCTTCATAGACGACCTCGACGTCGAACTCTATAGTGGGCTTGCGATCTTTAGGTGCTAAGAGTAAGATCGTCTCACCACCATTGATAAATTTTCCTGAGGTGCCTCTGTGATCATCCACTTTGATTAGCCCTTGAGACAAAGCTTTCTTGATACCTTTTTTGGTTGTGATGACTTCGAAGATACCTACGGCATAATCAGATAGTCGCTGCGGCTCCTCCAACTTAGGAACCTTGTGTGTTTCTAGTGTTTTCAAGCTGCGAAGATAGGCTTTAGATCTGGCTTCGATGATGGTGAGCTTTATTGGATCTTGGTGTGCTCTAATCAATCTTTTCTGACGCTACCGAAGGCGCTTTCTTTCTCCAAATTATTCGTCCTTCTCTACTCTAGAGCAGGAGAAGAGGTTGAGTACAATAGGATGAGCAAAGTAGTATCGACTCCGGAGATACCAAAAAGCACAAGAGTGCTTTTGTAAGCGAACTGCAAACAGCGGCTTGCAGCTTAGCCTATTAATATTCAAATACCTGAGCTGAAGGTTTCTCAGCGGATTCTAAAATCTCAAGGCTAAGAACCGCCCTCCTTCATCTCCCACAATTAGGTCTTGAACCTTAAATTATCCGTCCTTCTCTTTTAAGAGATGAGCAAAGTAGTATCGACTCCGGAGATACCAAAAAGCACAAGAGTGCTTTTG
>CAZXIE010000171.1:0-5607 GCA_964640065.1 uncultured Saprospiraceae bacterium | reverse complement strand
ACATTCTTCCCAGGGTATAAAACCCTAAGTCAATCGCAGTTGCGATAAATAGAGGGTTAACTCGTAGACCTTGAAGATTCACATATCATTAAACACTATTATATGTGTATGAAATGCAACTTTTTAAAACTCTGGCGTTACCTTTATACTAACAGTATTCAGCACTATGAGTATTCTTGATGTTGCAAGATTAGTAGTATATAGATTTCATGAAAAAGGATTGGAAATCTTCCTAGTTAATTCAGACCTGAAATTAGATCCTGATGTATGGAAGTTGCCTAACTGTGATACAGTCCGGTTATCTGATCAGCTTGAAGAAGATCAGTTCATCGAGATCGATATAGAGGAAGGAAAGAGCAAGGCGAAGAGGTTGATAGCGATAGAAGGTGACTGGCATACGATGCCTTCGATAAGAGGACTCGTGAAGCATGATATCAAGCTCGCAAAGAATATTGTAAAGCAAGCGCTTCCAGGTATCGACAAGGGAGCTTTCTTTGGTGTTAAAGAAACTGTCAAGAAGCTCATGCCTGAAGAGTATAAAGCACTCAAAGAACTGAAAGACGTACTCATCGATCGTAACTCCGTCAAGAATATCTAGCCTTGGCTCTAAAGGAGACTAATTTTACATTTCCAGGACAGCAAGCGTTCTACCGAGGAAAGGTGAGAGATGTATATGATGTAGATGGACGTTTTGTCTCCATCGCTTCTGATCGTATCTCAGCATTTGATCATGTTTTACCACGAGCGATACCCTATAAAGGGCAAGTGCTTAATCAAATAGCTGAGCACTTTCTAGATGCGAGTAGAGAGATTGTTCCTAACTGGCTACAGTCTACACCAGATCCCAATGTTAGCATAGGCATCCGCTGCGAACCGATTAAGATCGAGATGGTGATCCGTGGTTATCTAGCAGGTCACGCTTGGCGTACCTATAAGTCAGGATTACGAACCCTTTGTGGAGTTACTCTACCTGAAGGGATGATTCAGTCGGATAGATTTCCGATGCCCATCATAACTCCCGCTACTAAAGCCGAAGAAGGCCACGATGAAGACATCAGCCGAGAAGATATACTGACTCAAGGTATCATCTCAGAAGAGATCTATAAACAGCTTGAGACGTACACTTATGCACTCTTTGAGTTAGGTCAGACGATGGCTGAAGAAAGGGGATTAATACTCGTAGACACGAAGTATGAGTTTGGTATCTACGATGGACAAGTGTATCTGATGGATGAGATCCATACACCCGATAGTTCGCGTTACTTCTATCTAGAAGGATATGAAGAAAGACAGAATACAGGAGAGCCACAGGAGCAACTATCAAAGGAATTTGTTCGTGAGTGGCTCATGGAACACAACTTCCAAGGAAAGGAAGGGCAAGTTATGCCTGAGATGCCTGAAGAGTTCGTGCAGGTAGTGAGTGAGCGGTATATCCAGTTATATGAGTTGATAACAGGTAAGAGCTTTATCAAGAGAGACTACGATAATATCGACTCTAAAATCTTCGAGTCTGTCAAAAAAGATCTATCTGTTTAATCAGAGAACTGTAGGGGCGTAAATAGAATAAGTCCCTCAGAGTCCTTAACTTTCACACTGTACTCACTCATCACGCATCTTGATACGGTTTACACCGCTATTCTTCTCGTTACTCTTAATCTATGGCTACGTAGATGACGTGTCCTGCCAAGATCAAACAGATCCACGAGTATTACATCTATCTCCAAGTGAAGGCTTGGCTGACCGTACGATCAATAGTCTGCACATCGACTCAAGCGGAGTAGTATACATTAAGACACCCTTAGCCATACAAAAGTATAGGCAAGGTGAGTTTGAAGGCCTCATCAAAGCAAGTACTATAGAAGGCGAACATCACCTCATAGCCAATGAAAACTATTTGTTTGATATTGATACAGATGATTGTATTTCTATCATTGATAAAAATGATTTTAGAAAAAAATCGAATGTTTGCCTTGATAGTCTTCTAGAAGAAAGACCGATCTTACTAGATGCACAAGATGATCACGCTTGGGTCTTGTTGCCAGCACCAGGGAGTGCTTATTCGATATCAAAGTTGTCTTTTATTGAAGATCAGATAGTAGTCTCCGAGTTTGAAGATTTTGAGTTTGATGGAACGATCAGAGCATTTGGTGTAGATGAAAAACAAGAGCTTCATTTTTTGATTGATGATCAGGATGGCTTCTATGTTTTCCAAGATGAGAACCTTATATACGAAGCCTCTGATTGTGTGCCTGCTAGTGTAGCTCGGGACCCTGAAATCTTCGTTGATAGGTATAGCTCTATAACTTACTACTCTCTAGTTGGCTGCGTGGGCATACATAGCTGGAGTAAAGAAGGTGGTTATGAACGAGTGACAGAGAAGGGCTTTATAGAATTCGCTAATCAGGATGATCTTGGCCAGGTATTAATAGGAGTTACGGATAGTCGAGCACTACATGTTGACAGTTTAATCTTTTTAGGGCAGCATGGTGTATCGTCTTCATTTGCCAAAGTAAAAGAAGAGAACGATAGAATCATACAAGTATATGGTCCCAACTTCTCGGAGTCCTTACTATCTGCAACTCATAATGGGATATACAGTTTTGACTTTATCCCCGATGGGATAGATTTATTTTTACATGATGCCTCTCTTGGAGAGAGCGACTTTGGGGCATTAGTGAGGGGTTTTTCTAAGAGTGAGAAAGAGGGGACATTGATAATTAAAGAAGGAGGTAATGATGTCTTCGAGTTGCGAGATGGCGATATTAAAGTGAGAGATGACTTGTCTATTTATATAGGATATGGTACGGTTTGGATTGATTATAGCGAAGAGGAAGGCGTCATTAGAATCCTTCAGTACAGCCGGTCAGGTTCGAGTACATTTCATGATTTTGATTTAGCTAATAACTCCAATAGACAAGTAGAGCTTCCTTTTACAGCAGAGAAGTTTCATGCGGAAGACGGCTCAGTTTATATAACTGGACGAAAAGGAAATGCTGGCATCATAGCACGATTATCTAGAAAGAGGGAAGTGGAGTTACTTTTCGAAGGGCTACTCACGGATCGTCATGTGAGAGCGAGTTATTTCGATAGCGATAGATATTTTTTCGGGACGCACGATGGACTTTTGATTTGGGACAAAACTTCTGATGAAGAGGGAGTCCAAGAATTGTTAAGTGGTTATTCGATCACTTACGTGAAACGATTTAAAAGTAAAATATTGGTAGGCACATATAATCAAGGGATGTTCTGGATGAACGAGGACCTTGATATCCAGGCTCATATCAATTTGAATAGCTCCAGTGCAGGTAATACAGTTGCTTCCATCGAGCAAGATGTATATGGTAACTATTGGATAAGCACTTTTGGAGGAATAGTAGTGATGGATGATGAGCTAAAGAAAATTACGAGTTTAGATTATAGTCATGGCATTGGTTCTATCGAATTCAATCGCAGTGCATCTCTAAAAATGCCAACAGGTGATTTGTTATTCGGAAGTTTAAATGGATTCGTAAAAATTGACCCAGAAGTTTTTTTCAGCAGCTCTCATTTTGCTCCTATAAGTTTGGTGAATGCAGTAGCTAAGAGTGGATCTTATCTATACAATCTGGAACAAGATAACGGGCGTTATGAAGTTATTGGAGTACCCGACGAGATAGAGTTGTTATTTAATGAAGAAGCCTTTGGAGTAAAGCAAGATGATAGCATTCTTCAATACTATGATCTAAGTGTCGAGCCAACTGCTCAAGTTGATATCCGAGAAAATGGAAAGTTGACCCTTGCAGATATAGGGTTAGGAGGATACGCGATTTATTTGAAAAGAAGACTCCCCAACTCTGAAAGAGTGCTTGTTGCTCAATTTGATGTTATTAGAGATTATAGGAGTGCCTTGAGAGATGTAATGATCTTACTAGCTGGAGTTTTACTTTCTTCATTTTTCATTTATCGCGTATTACTTCATCGTCAAAAGGCCCGCGACCTAAAGCTGAATCTTAGAAATGAAATCAACGAGCTTCGGCTGAAAGGATTGAGAGCTCAGTTGAATCCTCATTTTATATTTAATGCCCTAAACTCCATTCAGTTTTATGTGCAGGATAACGATAAACTGAAAGCTAGAGATTATCTGAATAAATTTTCGAGATTGATTCGATTAATCTTAGAATCATCCCACTATGATGAGGTGCTCCTCGATAAGGAGATAGAGCATATACGCCTCTATTTGGATTTGGAAAAGATGCGATTCAACAATAAGTGGGATTATAAGATTAGTGTATCAGAAGACTTAGATCATAATGACTTTAGGATACCAGCCATGCTTGTCCAACCTTTGGTTGAAAACGCCATACTTCACGGGGTGCGTTATTTGAAAGAACGAAGAGGAGAGATAGTAGTACGCTTTGACTTGGAGGGAGAGCTTTTAAAAGTTGTTGTAGAAGATAATGGTGTTGGGATGGTGAAGGCTAGAGAAATTAAAAGCCTGAAAGATCAAAATCATACGTCTTTATCCACTAACATTACGAATTCTCGCCTTCAAGTTCTCAATTTTAATGGCACTGAGAGGTATAGCATAAAGTATGATTCTAATAGAGGACAGGATGGGGAGTCCTATGGAACGATAGTAAACTTGCATATGAAAACATCAACAGCATATGGAGCAGCTTAAGTGTGTTATAGTCGATGATGAATCTAATGCGGCTAGATTACTAAAGCTCCTAGTGGAGGAGATTGATGATGGCATAGAGATAGCAAAGATATTTGATGACCCGACGGAGGCATTAGCAGAGATCCCTGTGCTTAAGCCAGATTTTCTGTTGCTAGATGTAGACATGCCTTTCTTGTCGGGCTTCCAGTTGTTAGAAAAGTTACAAGACCCAAGTATCCCAGTTATCTTTGTTACTGGTTTTGATGAGTATGCTGTAAAAGCGTTACGTATGTCCGCAGTTGACTATCTTTTAAAACCTGTGAATATAGAAGAGCTGAGACGTGCTATCAATAGTGTGCGAGAGCGATTGGCAAAATCTGATAACTCTCTTCAAAACCGCTGGTTACTAGAAAATCTAAAACGCTCTGATCTGTTATCACGAAAACTAGGTGTGCCTTCTGAGTCGAGTATTGAGTTTATTTATATGAAGGATATCATCTATCTCGAAGCTTTAGATAGATATACTAATGTTGTTTCAGAGCACCGTAACCCTATACTGAGCTCTTATAATATCGGAGAGTTTGGGAAGCTTTGCGATGATACTGTATTCTTTCAGACGCATAGATCTTATATCATTAACTTATCTAAGATCGAAAGTTATCTTAAGGAAGGGGCTATAGTCATGTCCAATGGACAGAATATCCCCTTAGCAAGGCGCCGCAAAGAGTCGTTCTTAGCATCTCTACAACATATTATCCCCAATCGCTAAGAGTGTGAACCGTTAGTTCAGCCAAGTCCTCCGTTCGTTGAATGGACCACAATTCTGAAGCTAGATACCTTAGATTTGATGTATCGCAAGGATTACTTGTGATGCTGCATCAATCATTAATTACCACAACGGCCTTGATATACTTATAAGATGAGTGTATTAACTGAAGATAAAGGCATCAAGTAGTTTCACTGACTAT
>CAZXIE010000170.1:0-5620 GCA_964640065.1 uncultured Saprospiraceae bacterium | reverse complement strand
CTTCAGATGGGCACAAGTAGTTGCTCTAATTCAATGAATAACTTGTAAGTCATTGATAATCAATTGAATATAATTTATATAGGATAATCTAGCACAAAAATTTGTGCGTAATAATTACGATATATCGTATATTTACGTAAATGTTAATCTTCGCTTATGCCTCCTTCTCAGAGTATCGACAACATGTCAGCCTTGTCCTATAGGGCACTCAAAGATCTGCCCGAGCCCGTTTTGTGGTTTGATGAAAAGGGGAGATTTTTTGATGTAAACTCTGAGGCTTGTGCTCTGTGGGGATATAGTCGAGATGAGTTTTTAAATATGACCATCTTCGATGTTAACATCCATATGAAAGTAGATGTATGGGGTGAGCACTGGAAGAAGAAACAAGATGACCCATCGTCTTTTGAAGCATCACATAGAAAAAAGGATGGGACTATATTTCCAGTGGACATCACAGACAACTTCGTTACGATGGATGGTAAGGTGTATTGCTGCGCGATTATCAGAGATATAACCAAGCGGAAAGAAGAGAGTCGAGTTGCACGACTTTCGAGGCTCACTATCGAAAACATCGGAGAGGCTGTCTTTTGGATTCAATCTACAGGGATGATACAGAACGCCAACCAGCATGCCATAGATAGATATGGGTACTCCATAGATGAGTTTCGACAGATGTCTGTTCGTACACTGTATGAAGGGATGAGCCAGGATATGTTTGATGCTTTCTGGCAAAAACTCAAATCCGAAAAGTCAATCGTCAGTGAATCTGTACACCTGACCAAGGAAGGTAGAAAGATAGACGTAGAGCTAAGTGCTAACTATATCAAGTTCGAAGATGTCGAGTACTCAGCTTCCGTAGTTCGGGATATAACCGATCGCAAGAGAAAAGAAGCTGCCATACGCGGAGCCTTCACAGAAATCAAAGAACTCAAAGAAAAGTTAGAGGCAGAGAATAATTACCTACATGAAGAGATCGACATTAAGAATAACGTCGCAGACATTATTACAACTAGTGCCGCGTATAAGGAGATATTAAGTGATGTAGAAAAAGTAGCTAATACTGATACAACCGTTTTGATAACTGGAGAAAGTGGATCAGGTAAAGAGCTCCTAGCACGGGCCGTCCATCAACTAAGTCCTCGGTCTGAAAGTCCTTTGATAAAGATAGATTGTAGCTCTATCCCACATGGACTTATAGAAAGCGAACTTTTTGGACACAAAAAAGGTGCTTTTGTGGGAGCTATAACTGACAAACTAGGAAAGTTCCAGATAGCCGATGGAGGAACAGTTTTCTTAGATAAGATCGGTGACATGCCGTTCGATCTCCAATCAAAACTTTTAAGAGTACTTGAGGAAGGTATGTTTGATGTGCTAGGATCCACTATAGCAGTGCAAGTCGATACTAGGGTCATAGCTACCACTAATAAGAACCTGGAAAAGGAAATAGAAAAAGGAAACTTTAGAGAAGACCTTTTCTTTCGGCTCAATGTATTTCCTATTAATACGATACCTCTCCGTGAACGTAAAGAAGACATACCGCTTTTGGTTAGATATTTCGCCACAAAGATTGGTGAAAGAATTGGCAAGAAGATCACCGATATACCCAACAAGATTATTGACCAGTTTCTCAAGTATAACTTCCCAGGTAACGTGAGAGAGTTACAAAACTTAGTCGAAAGAGGAGTCATTACTTCTCAAAATGAAAAACTGAGCCTTGTGAATATAGGTCGCACCAAGAAGTCCTCTAAGTCGATAACTTTTGCATCACTGAAGGAGCAAGAAAGGAGCTACATCATAGATGTGCTCAAGCACACTAACTGGCGCGTAAGTGGTGCAGATGGGGCCGCAAAATTATTAGATATAAGACCAACAACACTGTTCTCTAAGATGGAACGCCTTAATATCAAGAGAAGCCTAGAGTCACTGAACTAGTTATAAAAGTCACGGCGTCTACAACATATATATAGCATGTAATAGGAGCCTTACTCTTTCACGACAAGCTCTTTAGCCGTGGGACCGGCTTTTATGATTTCATCAGAAGTCTGCTTTTCATACTTACGGAAGTTCTTGATGAATCTTCCCGCAAGGTCAGCAGCCCTCTCATCATACTCACGCTCGTTTCTCCAAGTGTCTCTTGGATTTAAAAGAGCGTTAGGTACATCAGGACAAGATTGAGGCACCATGAACTTGAATATTTTGTCCTCTTTATACTTCACGTCATTGAGCTCACCTGCTAGTGCTGCTTTGATCATAGCACGAGTGTAGCTCAAGTGCATACGCGCACCTTCTCCATACGGACCACCAGACCATCCAGTATTAACTAGCCAAACGCGGATTTTCTTATCGCCATTCTTATGTCCAGCGGCTATTTTCTTTCCGAGTAAATCCGCATATACCGATGGGTGAAGCGGGAGAAAGGGTTCTCCAAAGCATGCGGAGAAGGTAGCTTGTGGTTCTGTGATGCCTAGTTCTGTACCAGCGATTTTAGCTGTATAACCAGATATAAAGTGGTACATCGCTTGCTCCTTAGTTAGCTTAGAGATAGGAGGCAATACACCAAATGCATCACAAGTCAAAAAGAAAATATTTCGCGGAAGATCACCACGCGAATTGTACATGATGTTATCTATATGATAGATGGGATAACTCACTCTGGTGTTCTGAGTGATCGAGCTGTCTTCATAGTCAGCTGTAACACCATCATCCTGAAAGCCGATGTTTTCTAGCATTGCGCCAAACTTGATGGCTTTCCAGATCTCTGGTTCTTTTTTCTTTGAAAGATTGATAGTCTTCGCATAGCAACCTCCTTCAAAGTTAAAGACTGATCCCGTAGACCATCCGTGCTCATCATCGCCTATGAGTCTCCGATCTTTATCAGTAGAAAGCGTTGTCTTACCAGTGCCACTTAGTCCAAAGAATAGAGCAGTGTCTCCTTCCTTTCCTACATTGGCAGAGCAGTGCATAGAAAGCACTTGTCTTTCAACAGGTAAGAGAAAATTAAGTACTGAAAAGATGCCCTTTTTTATCTCGCCAGTATAAGCCGTGCCACCTATGATGATCTCTTTCTTTGAGAAGTTGATCATGGCAAAGTTTTCCTGTCTTGTACCATGCTTATCAGCGATAGCCATATAGCTAGGAGCTGCGTATATCGTCCAGTCAGGCACAAAAGTCTCCTTCGTGTTGGCCGTCGGTCGTAAGAACATATTATAGACAAATAGATTCTGCCAAGGATGCTCGTTGTACACACGCACATTGAGTCTATAATCTTCATTTGCGCAAGCGTGAGCATCTCTACAGTATATCTCGTCTCGAAGGTTAAGATGATTGATGACTTCCTCATATAAGACATCAAACTGATCAGACTCCACTGGTATATTAATATCTCCCCAGTGCACTTGTGCTTCCGTGATACTATCCTTAACGATGTATCTGTCCTTAGGAGATCGCCCAGTGAATTTGCCTGTGTTAACCACTAATGCACCAGTACTATTGAGCTTGCCTTGGTTCAGACGTAGGGTCTTTTCTATGAGCGCTGCAGCTTCTAAGTTGTGACGTATAGCCACGTTATCGAGTGCTGCATTATGAGGTGTTGTCATATCCTATTTGTTGCTAATATGTATAAGGCGCAAAGCTACCTACGTCTCTTTTCCCATAGACAATAAAATGAACACAACGCTCTTATTCAGAATAGATCTAAGAGTTCTGATGCATTAAGACGCTATATAATATGCCAAATCTATGATTATGCCATACATTTAACTGCGAAGCTATTTTCGCTCAAGGCAAATGTCCAACTCTGGTATCGCCTAATTAGAGGTTAGGATACGTGCTGATATCGATGCCCCAGATAGGGCCCAGAAGAAAATAAACAATAAGTGTCAAAAGGATGATCGAGATAATATTCATAGCTAAACCCGTCTTTGTCATATCCTGGATCCTCAGGAGGCCAGAGCCAAAAACAACGGCGTTAGGAGGAGTCGCTACGGGGAGCATGTAGGCACAAGATGCTGCGACAGTCGCAGAGACCAGTAACAAGAAAGGGTGTACATCTATACTCAGGGCGATTGGCGCAAGGATCGGAAGTAGCATGGCAGTAGTCGCTAGATTAGAAGTAATCTCAGTCAAAAAATTAACGCAGAAGATGAGGATCAAAACGAGGACAAAGATGGGGAACCCTTTTAGCAACACGGCTTGACCACCTATCCATGCAGCAAGACCACTTGACGTAAATCCTTTCGCTAACGCCATCCCTCCACCGAACAATATCAGTACGCCCCATGGCATCTTCACTGCATCCGCCCATGTCAGCAATGTTTGTTCTTTTCCTGATGCCGGCAAAAGACAGAGCAAGATGCCAGCGCTCATAGCGATGATCGTATCGTCGAGTTGGGGTATCAAACCTTGAAGCCACTGTCGAGTGATCAGCATGAAAGCCATCAGAGCAAAGATGATGCTGACTCTTACTTCATTTTGAGTGATGCTCCCAAGAGAGTCCTTAAGTCTTTTGATTTCTTGTGCACCTCCCGGAAAGGCTGTCATCTTAAGTGAGAAGGCAAACCTCGTGAGGTATATCCAAGCGATGATAAGTAGGACGACAGAGATAGGAAGTCCAAAACTAAGCCACTGCGCAAAGCTGATCTCGATATCATATAGGTCTTTTACGACGCCAGCAAATACAAGATTAGGAGGAGTGCCAAATAGGGTAGCCATCCCACCGATAGAGGCACTATATGCGATGGCGAGCATCAGCATCTTGCCAAAGAGCTCGTTTTCATTTTCCTTGGTAGCAGGATTGTCTTTTAGTTGGCTGACGATAGCTATACCGATGGGCAGCATCATCACACTTGTTGCCGTGTTAGAAATCCACATGGACATGAAGGCAGTAGCCATCATAAATCCTAGTATGATTCGAGAGGTGCTTGTACCGACGAGATGGATGATATTCAAGGCGATGCGCTTATGCAGATTCCACTTCTCGATCGCTATGGCGAGAAAGAACCCTCCCATGTAGAGAAAGACATATTTGTGCCCATAGGATTCAGTTGTTTCGCCAAGCCCTAATGCGCCAGTTAGTGGAAAGAGCACGATAGGCAACAAGGCTGTAACCGCGATATGAGTCACTTCAAATATCCACCATATCGCAACCCAAGCAGTAGTCGCAAGTACTGCAACTCCAGCTTCTGATAATCCTTGAGGTCGAAAGAACATCAAGATCAACACAAAGAGTGCTGGACCTAAGATGGTTGGCATGAGCTTCATATCTATTGCAATATGAAGAAATGAAATGAATTGATGTGAAGAGTCGTGCTGCTGAGAGGTCAGGAGATCTTCAGCTCTCGCTACAATATGTCGAGTTGAGTCTAGCACGAGACGCGAAAGACAACACATGCGTTGGGCGAACTAGCGCGGATTCAATAAGACCAATTGTAGGTCACCATAGTTGTCATGATCTCTGAAACAAAAATGCAAACCAAACGAAACTTAGAATTGATTAATCACCGCGGGTTGACACCCGCAGCTACAAGGATGTGACCACTTTGTGGTCATTAATATGAGGTTTAGGAATAGTTTTCAGTAATAATTTAAATCGAACAAAGTTTGATACATCGTAATCCGATCC
>CAZXIE010000169.1:0-5626 GCA_964640065.1 uncultured Saprospiraceae bacterium | reverse complement strand
CCATGGTCCACCTCGAGCTCTGTGACATCAAGTACAGGTAAGTTCTTACTGATATTCGTCCAGCTACCTGCGCCTGCAGCCAGATGATAGACAGCTTTGGATGTTGAGGCATAGATATCACCATTAGGTGCATAGATAGCGCATCTCGTAAAGTTAGAAGGAAGGTCGTGCTTCAGGTCAGTCCACGTATCTCCTCCATCTTGTGATTCAAAAACTGTATCAAAATGTCCTGAAGTGACAAGCACCCTATCTGGATCATCAGGATGTATATAGATATACATCGTAGCAATGGACGAAGTAACTTGAGGAGGTGTGATATCCGTCCAGCTCTCACCGCGATCAGTGGACGTAAAGATCTTTCGATCACTACCTATATAAAGGATGTCATTGTCTACAGAAGATATGGCAACCCGATTGATATAGCCAAGATTCAGATTAGTTACGGTATCCCATGTCGTCCCAAAATCCATACTTCGGATCAGTTCATTCTTTCCTTGATATAAGACGTCTGCTTCTAGAGGATCTTCGGCCATGTAGGTTAGAAATCGACCAAGTCCATAAGGCCCAGCGCCTAGACCGAAGTTGGTTAGACCGCCGTCTTCACTTTTGATGAGTACTCCTTGTTGAAAGGAGCCCATAATCTTGTTTTTGTCATGCTTGCTGATGAATATATCTATGCCATCTGCTCCTGCCCAGTCTCTCCATTGGGACTCAAAAAAGAGGCCCAATCCGTTGTCCTGAGACCCAAAACCAACGGTTGTACGGTCTTGATCTGCAACATCAAGACTATAAAACTGCCTGATAGGCAAGCCTGGAGTCAGATCTGTCACCGTACTTAGCTGGTCATCGCTATAGAAGATCCCTCCATCAGTAGCTATATACAGTCTATTAGCCACAAAATTCATCTGTTCTACATCCGCATGAATAAAAGCCTCTGGCTCAACTATGAATCGGGTTCCGGATTTCGTCCAGCTTTGCCCTTCATCTGTAGACGAAAAGGCTATGATGCCTCCGACATGTACCCGACTTTTGTCCATGGGATCTACTGCAATATCCATACATCGCGGTGCTTGACCTAAGGATGCGTCCAACGTAGCACCAAGTATATTACTATTAGGTTGTGTGTGGATAAATTGGGTATCGAACGTACTCCCATCATCTTTAGAAAGGTAGAGACCGCCAAATCTATTACCCATAGCCTGCAGGATGTATACATAGTCAGGATCATCAGGTGTCACAGCGACTTTGATATATCCATCTTCCGCCCACGGGCCCGATAGTTCTGTAAAGCTTGCTCCTGCATCAGTAGATCGGTATACTTCTCCAAACCCCGTAGCATATACGATGTTAGGGTCGCCTGGTTTAAAGGCGATATCCACTTCTCCAAACCGAGGGGCGAGAATAAAATCCCAGTTAAGGCCTCCATCTACAGTTCTATAAAGTCCCGATCGGCCGCCTGATCCCGCCAGGATAATGTTAGGATCAGTGGGATGAAATTGGATTTCCTTTATAAAATTAAAAGTGCCGATACCGCTTACCTCATTCCAAGTTGATCCTCTATCAACTGACCTAAAGAATCCAGCAGATTGTGTCCCGGCGTAGTAGATGTCGCTATCGTGGGGACTTATGCCTACTGAAAAAATGCGTAGGTCTGCTTGACTATCGAAGATCGGGATCCAACTACCACCATTGTTTGTGGTCTGAAACACTCCACCTCCTGCAGCAGCTACGATGATGTGGTCCATATCATCTGCGGCTACTGCGATGCCGTTAAGCCTTCCATTACTAGAAGTTTGTGAAGAGGTATTGTTAGAGATAGCTGGTCCGAGATTTGTCCACAAGTCAGAAGGATCTATACCAGTCTTTAGGGCTCTAGTTCTTTTAGCGCTTTTCTGAGATTTGAGATAAGAGTTTGTAAGGTCTCGCTCTGACGGCAAATATCCATCTGATCTGACATAAGGCTCATGTGAAGATCTCCATCTTTGATATTGCTTGTATCCTGAGTGTTTGCCTCTACCGATCTTGTCAAATCGGGCCTCGATCTGTACTATCTTCTCAGCAAATGTCAACTGAGGATCATCTTGTATATACTCGATGCTTTGTGCGTCAATCTCTGGAGATACACTGAGCAGAACTAAGTACAGTAGCGGGATATATAGTTGATACTTCATGTAAGCTAATAAGCCCACAAGT
Source organism: uncultured Saprospiraceae bacterium (assembly GCA_964640065.1). Lineage (GTDB taxonomy): Bacteria > Bacteroidota > Bacteroidia > Chitinophagales > Saprospiraceae > JAJRXG01. Next base: position 3,433 of record CAZXIE010000169.1, on the reverse strand, counting down.
TAGCACTTAGCAAAGTTCTTAACGATCACCCTATAGGGTGAAATTGAGAAGGTATGCTCTTTAGGTTTGAGTACTAATGATAGACACCATTCTGCCTCCACACTTGTCTTTACCTTGATTCTCTTGATTATCGGATTTCTTGATTTTTTTGTTGGCTATATGGACTGAATCAGGGTAATCTATTATGCTTACAATCATCTTTCTGCTTCTCCTGCTGTCTTTACCTTGATTCTCTTGATTAGGGGATTTCTTGATTTTGTTGTTGGCTGTACTGACTTGAATCATGGTAATTTAAATAATTCTTTTAATCATCATTCTGCCTCCTCTTATGTCTTTACCTTGATTCTCTTGATTAGGGGGGGGGAATTTCCTGATTTCTCTGATGTCTGTATGGACTTGAATCAGGGTAATTTCTTGATTCTATTGTTGTTATGTACACGCTTGTGCTGTAGACTCTTGGAGCCAAAATTCACTAACAATCCAATCTCCAAATGATAGGCTTCAACATAATTCATAGCTTGAGCTAGATGAACATCTTCCAGATTAATGACAGCCTTTATCTCAAGCATGATTTTCTCTTCTACAAAGAAATCAACTCTTCTGGTGCCAATCTCGTGTCCTTTATACTGAAGGTCCATCTCAAACTCACGTGAATACGATATCCCCTGCAGACCAAACTCTATCGCTAAGGCGCGTTGATAGATAACCTCTTGAAAGCCATTTCCAAGCTCCTTATGTACTTCCATGGCACAACCGATTATCTTATATGTTAGATCTTGATACTTCACAGATACGACTTGTCTTCTAATTTAATCTTTAAAATTGAGTCTTCTGCCTTCTTCTCTTGTCTTTACCTTGATTTTCTTGATTCACAGGATTACATGATTTTTTGGTGTTTGCATAGACTTTCTGTCTCTCCATCTGTCTATACCATGATTCTCTTGGTTGGAGGATTACCTGATTTTTATGATATCTGCATAGACTTGAATCATGGTAATTAAATTAATCCTGTTAATCATGCTCTGCCCACCTGTCTTCACCTTGATTCTCTTGATTAGTAGGATTACTTAATTTCTTTAAAACTATACGGACTTGAATCATGGCAATCAAATTAATCCTCTTAATCATGGTTAAGACAAGGTAGTATACCGATAACCCTTTACCACTCTGAAATAATCATGGCAATCATCCTAATCCTTATAATCATGGTTAAAGACAATGTTGTTGTCCAGAACACCCTTTATCACCTCACTCAATACTCCCCCAACCCACTACTAAAAAAAGACCAGGCAACTATCCTTCCCATCTTGTTCCCTGTCTTTATAGAAACTGTCTTTCTTTTTACAGCCTTCACTTGATCCAAAGCATAATTCAGCTTCCCCAAGTTTTCTTCTCTAGACACCAATGATGTGAACCAATAACATTGATTCTTATACTCCACACTTTCGTAAATCATTTTTAAAATAAAGTTCAACTCGCCACCTTCGTATACAAGCTCAGAGTACTTACCTGAAAAGTTCAACTTGGCATCATCAACTTTCTGCTTGTTGAGATTTCTCACCTTCCGCCTGCTTGCTTTTACTGCATCTTCGATAGAGGCATGAAAAGGAGGATTACAAATAGTAGCAAACACTTTGTCCTTCTTATCAAGTATCCCTACAAATATCTTATCAGCATCAGCTTGCTGCCTGCATTCAATCTTACCCTTTAATGAATCATTCTGGTTAATGATATTGTTACAAAATTCGAGAGACTTGGCATCCACATCAGATCCTATAAAATTCCAATCATATTCTACGACTCCGATAACCGGATAAACACAGCTCGCACCAACTCCCACATCTACAACAGTAACATCTGCACCTCTTGGGACCACTCCATCATTACTTTCCGCTAACAAGTCCGCAACTGTATGCACATACTCTGCTCTTCCGGGTATCCCAGGAGTTAAGCTTTCTTCTGGAAACTCCCAATAATTAACTCCATAGTAATGATGAAGTATAGCTTTGTTAAGTGATCTTACTGCTCCTTGGCTAGAAAAGTCAATAGTCTTCCCTCCGTCCTTCTTTATAACGATATGCTTAGAAAGATCAGGAGACACTTCTGCCATTGCATCCAAATCATATCTAGCAGTGTTCTTATTGCGCTTGTGAAGGCCGGGTTTAGGTGAACTCATAATAAAAGCACATTTTGTTTTTTTAAGAACTTCGACACTTTGTAATATTTAAAGATGTGTATACTAATACAACTTGGTTTCATTTATTCAATTAGCCGCCTAAAAAACTCTTCCTGTATTCAAATAAAAACATATTATTATTCTCAGGAGGCTCAGCAACACATTTCCAGCCGTTGTATTCAAAGAACAACTTCGCTTTAGGGTTTTCATCGCCTACAGAAGCAATCCAATACTCTCCTTCTTTAAGCGGGTGCAATTTCAACAGCTTATCTAAAACTCTTTTCCCAATGCCCATTCTTCGCAGACTTGGCTTAATCGCTATACTAGACAATCCATATGTAGGATGCACCTTATCAGGAAACTCAATACCAATAACCGCTACAAGCTCTTTATTTTGAAAAACACTATATGTACACCCGTCGAATTCAGTTAATCCATTGTGCTGATCTAACAAATAGGTTAACCATTCGTCGTCTTCCTTCATTGGGCCAAGCTGCTTATTCACATCGTGATCCTCATACCAACTTAGATATTCAGGAAAATCTTCCATTACGAATAGTTTAAAGTCTAATTCTGTATTCATTGATGATAAATGTCTTAGTGCCTAATAAAGGTTTTAAGCGTGGACTCTTAAAAGTACTTTTTAAAGTTATCTGCAATATTCTTCCAATTTAAACTCTCTTTGAACTCTTTTAAATACCCTTTAAAAGCACTAACATATAATGGATTACTATTAGCCAAAAATGCTACAATGAGCACTGAACCTATATAAGGTAGAATAGCTTTTATGGTTAACCAACTGCCCAGTCTATTATTAGTAAACCATCTAACATAAAAGTACTTGGCAACGAGGTTTATGACCAAAAATATAAATGTAGGTCCGATGGTAACTAAACCAAAACCTAGCTTTAAAGTTAGAATAGCGGCACTGCTCAAAAGTGCCACGTCTATGACGAATCCTACAAAACTCCAAATCAAGAGATTCCTACTCAGCTCTAATAGCTCTCTGTTTTGCTCACTAGCATGTATGGTGAGAATTTCAGCTACCTCAGATTCTTGGTAGCTTTCAACTATGTACTCTTTGAAGGAAATCAACTAACCAATATTTTGACGGACTAAAACTCTAGTTAGGAGCATTGCGAATTTGAAGTCTTTCTTTAAACAGTCGTATGGCATCTTCACCTATTCTTCATTTTATCAAGAAACAACTTCTGCTTTACCTCTTTAAATTTTTCAAGACTAATATCTTCTCCTATA
>CAZXIE010000168.1:0-5653 GCA_964640065.1 uncultured Saprospiraceae bacterium | reverse complement strand
ACGTCCAGCCTCAGCGAAATATTCCACTTTTAGTCTAGACTAAGTCGAGACTTCTTCTCGCGTTCACTACTTTCGCTTTGTGAGAAAAGAGCATCTACTGACCTTCTTATTAGTATTATCCGGGATGACTATCATAGCTCAGTCATCACCAGGTGACTCTGAGTCTTACGACTGTAAGCCAGTACTAGGTGATAGGTCACTGAGTCCTCGGCTGGCCAATTATGTCTTCTCTTTAGACTTCGATCATGAAGCTCATAAAGTAAAAGGAAGTGAGCAAATCACATGGCATAACCCTAGCCCTGATACTGTTAGCACACTGAGACTCTACATGTATATCAATGCCTTCTCAGGGCCCAACTCAAGTTACATCCGAGATAACATACGCAATGTCATGGGGCAGGACTTGAGTAATCGCCCCGATGAAGACTGGGGTCAGTTGATGGTTCTACAAGCTGTGCAAGAAGTAGCTGACTCAGATGAGGACAGATCACTAACCTATCAATACATACAGCCAGATGACAGTAACAAGCTAGACAGCACAGTGCTTGAGATAACACTTGCGGAACCCATCTTGCCGGGTGAGACTGCTGCACTTACGCTACAGTTTAGATCTAAGCTACCAAGGACGATCGCTAGAACAGGATGGGGAGAGCACGGCTTTCATCACTTTGTACACTGGTATCCTAAACTCGGCGTATATGAGCAAGATGACAATGGGACTTGGGGCTGGAACTGTCACCAGTTTTTTAGTAGGATGGAATTCTATGGAGATCACGGTAATTATGATATGACCATAGATGCAGACCCTTCCTATACCATAGGAGGTAGCGGTTGTATAGAACTCTATCAACAACCCATAGATGGCTCCGATAAGGTCCGAACGCGACTTGTCGCTCACGATGTCATAGACTTTGGTTGGGTAGCATCACCACTCCTCACGGTGACAGAAGATAGCTGGGAGCATGTGGAGATCAGATTACTCGGCCCTGCATCTCATGCTTCACTAAGAGCGCGCATCATCGGGGCTGCGAAGCACTCTCTTGGTTACTTTGCAGAGCATGTCGGCGAGTATCCGTACAACACATTGACGATATTAGATCCCCCTCTTCATGGGTTGAGATCTGGATTTATGGAGTATCCGACGTACATCACGGGTGGTGCGTTTTACTCATTTCCGAAAGGGATAAGATCTATGGAGTCACTGATCGTGCATGAGTTTGCGCATCAGTACTTTATGCAGATCCTTGCTAATAATGAAAAAGAACAACCATGGTTAGACGAGGGCTTCGTGACCTTCTATGAAGACTGCGTGATGGAAGACCTCCATGGAGAGAATAGCCTCATCGACCTCTTCGGATACAAGGTGTCTAATAGCTCCTTCACGCGTAACGAGTTTGTGAGCCTCAAGAACAAAAGGACAAGTCCGATCACTGAGATCGGTTACAAAATAAAAGGTAATTATAAGGGCATCGTCTATAGCAAGACAGCCACAGTGCTGAGGACAATGAAAGGGTATCTCGGTGAGGAGGCATTTGATGAGATGATGATGACGTACTACGATCGTCAGAAGTTTACCCATCCGCGTAAGGCAGATTTTGTCGCTGTCGTTCATGAGTATTTTGCGAAGTATCCTAATCTACTGAGCCCAGTCATCGGAGATTTTCTAGATCAGGCACTTGATGGTACGCAGGTGTGTGATTATGCCTTACTCAACTGTGGAGGATACCGGATGGAAAACTCACCAGAAGGAGCAGAAGGCCGTGGTGATTTCTTCTTTTCATATCTCGAGCTAGAGCGAAAACAAGACTTTGTAGCTCCGGTAGAGATCGGTGTCAACTGGTCTGATGGATCTTTTACAACGGAATCTTGGGATGGTGTCGAGGCGCTTCACGTACTGACCTTCGAAGAGGAAGGCAAACGGATCGTTAGTGCCTGCATCGATCCTGACAAAAAGCTATACCTCGACATTGACTTTAACAACAATAGCTTCACAACGGAACCTGAAAGAGCAGGCATCTTAAAGTATGCCACAAGATCTATCTACTGGGTACAGAATATTATGCAATCCGCAAGCTTCTTGATGTGATGGGTGTGCTATCAGGACTTCGAGAAGCATGGGGTAGAAAGCGACTCATCACGCTGGTCTACATGATACAACTTGCACTGGCTTTAACTGTGGGGTTGCAAGTCTATCAAGTCTTCGAAGCATCTCTTGGAAATAGCATGGCACTAGAAGGGCTGAAGTCTGGATATGCACATACTGTGATCAATGATCTACTCAATATCCATGGTGCATCTCTATCGCCCCTACTGGGTCAAGTGAGATGGATGATCTTACTATATATGCTGATATCAGTATTCTTAAGTGCGGGCATCTGGTATAAGATATCGCGCTCTCTGGGAGCCAACTTTTGGGTAGGTGCATCGACTTACTTCTTGAGATTTCTAGGTGCAAGTGTCGTATTTGCCATCGTCTTTGTGGTGCTGAGTGCTCTGCTCTGGGGACCTTATCTTTCGCAGATACAACACTGGATGGAGTATTGGTCTAGTGAAGAGTGGATCCTATGGCTGGGTATCATCATAACTATCTTCTGGTTCTTGTTGGCAGCCTATGTCTTCGTATGCAGTTGTCTTACCAAGAAGTCTATCATACTAGACGAACGATCAGTGCTGAGGAGCATCAAGTATGGATTTTCTCAAGGGACTAGGAAGTACTTAAGACTGCTGCCAGGATTGTTACTCCTAGCAGGTTTGTTGGGACTCTTTTACTTCGGAGCAGCTTATATCAATGAATTGTCGATAGTATCGAGCACATTTGGGATCTTCTTGGCTTTTCTCCTACAACAGGTGGTAGTATGGTTAAAGATTTGGGTTCGGATAGGGGCTTTTGAATTTGTGAGGAAGAGTGTTTGATTTTATAATCTAGCTATATGCGCCGCCTCGAACTTGACATAAGTTACACAATTAGTTAACTTTGCAAAGTAAAGAAGCTGCGCAAGGTCATTAGTTATGATCGATACTTTACAGAATTCTACGGTAGTGTTGATGTTAAAGTGCAATCGAAGATTGATCTAGGATTATATCATCTTCAATATACACGTCAGATCCCAGGGAAGTTTGTTGGCTCAACAAAACACAAAAATCTCTTCTACCTGAGAATCATGCATTCTTCAAACATCTATCGCATTTTCTTTTGTTACGATGGTGGCAAACTAGTGATATTGTTTCAAGGTTTTCAGAAGAAAACTCAGAAACTACCTAAGAGAGAGATTGAGCGGGCTCTTCGAATTCAAAAAGAATACTTTAATGAAAAAGAATAATAAAATCACAACTTTTGAAGAGCACCTGACTAAGCAATATGGTGCTATTGGTACAGATAAAAGAGATGATTTTGAAGTTAGAGCAAAGGCCTTTGTTATTGGTGAGATTCTCAAAGAAGAACGGAAACAAGCAAAGTTGACTCAAGAACAGCTTGCTAACAAAATAGGAGCAAAAAAGAGCTATATCTCAAGGGTTGAAAACGGCAAAACAGATATACAACTCTCAACACTTTATAGATTGTTTGAGGTAGGCCTTGGCAAATCTATTACTATTAGCGTGAGTGATTAACTCCTGACAATCAAGGAAATGCTCACTTTACTATGACCCGCTAATTGTTCAGCGATACTTGATAGCTGAGTCTCTTACATTTGCCGTCGATCATGAAGATTTATCCTATCACATTACCCTGCATCTTCGGTATGAAGACCGTGAATGCTTTCATCCTCAAGGGTGATGAAGTTGTCTTAATCGATAGCGGGGAGAATACGGATGAGTCTTACGCAGCTATGATAGCAGGACTCAAGTCTCATCAACTAGAGGTAACGGATATCGATCGTATCGTCATCACACATGCACATGTCGATCACATCGGTATGGCTCAGCGCGTAGCTGAAGCAGCTAATGCTAAAGTCTGGGTATCTGAAAAAACTCATCCTTATGCCTTAGACCCTACAGCTCAGTGGGGCATACGCAAAAATCTGATTCTTGGAACAGTGAGATCATTTTTTCCAGCAGACATGCACGCTGCAGCTGAGGCTAATTATATGTCATTCTCTGGTAAGATGAGTGATGTATGGATGTCCATAGATCCTTCTTTTTTGGAGTTTTTTGAAAGCGAGGGAATTCTAGAGATGTGTGGACAAGAGTGGGAGACTATTTACATGCCTGGGCATAGTAATACACAAAGCACTTTCTATAACCATTATTCAGGAGCATACCTAGCAGCAGATATGTTACTGAAGATATCTTCTACCCCTGTTTTAGAACCTATACCAGAGGATGATACTGTTAGAGAGAAAGGCATACTGACTATGCTGGATTCATACAAGCGTCTTTCTGACTATGATCTCAAGAAAGTCTATCCTGGACACTATGAGGTATTTGAAGATGGTAATGCTATGATCGATAGACATGTAAAGCGGATATATCAGCGAACCGAGCAGTGCTTCGAGATCATTAAAAGAAAAAGTCCAGCATCGATCTCATTTCTAGACCTCTTCCAAGAGATGTACAAGGGACGATGGCATATGCCTGCTTTGGTTATGCAGATCGGTTACCTCGATCTTTTAGAAAATCAAGGTAAGATCCAGTACGATGACAGTCAAGGGTACACTCGGATTGTGTCGTCGTCAGCGTCAGATGTAAGATAAGATAATGTCACTGGTAACGATGTAACATCATCTATGTTGATGTGCTTTACTATCTCTGTTCTGATCGTGTCGCCTGCAGCATTGAGGTAGTTTGGATATTTGACACGGACCTGATAGTCATTGGTGTTGTCTGTCTCTAGACCGGAGTGCTAACTGAGACTATATTAGATTCGTCCATGATGATTTACATCTTCAAGTTTATAAGGAGAACAAGTCGTAAAGTAATTAAAGTTCTTGTTTGTCATAAATTACCTTCAGCCCTTTTCCAACAAACAATTCAAGGGTTTTATCATCACATAATTCGTTGATAATAGGAAAGAGTTTGGCATCAGTGCCAAGTGAAATGCCATCTATTTTCTTAATTCCATTTGGATGAGTAAATCCTTTGGGCTTTGGGTCTAAATTAAAATATGTCATGAAAAACGGAAGCCTGACCTCATAAGGGAAAAGAAGTTTCCACGTTAGTGTTCGGTCTGATGGATCTGTTCTTTTGCTATATGTAATGAAGTAATCCTGCTTATGCTTTTTTAATATATTCTCTTCTTTGTTGAAGTTAGTCTCATGGCTTTCTAAGCATAGTCCAAAGAAACCTTCGTCTTCCTTCTCCCAAAGCTCAAACCTATCAACAACTTTTCCTTTTCCAATTACTCTTAATAACACTTTAAGATATAGTGAAATCGGAGCTCTATTTAGTAATTCTATATAGGGACCTTTTGAAAAATAGATCAAGGCATTATGAGGCTTGTGTTTTGATCCATATTCAACTTTGAAACCCATGTCTCTAAATTTGACAATGGCATCTTTTAGGTTATTCACTTTGTATAGGACATGACTTACTTTCATTTTACTCCTGTATTCAAGGTGTCTTTCGTGTTGCAATGTATCATAATTATACTTGCCTTATGCACTCCAGTCAAGCTCTTCAAGTGCTGCCGAGAAGTGTGTAATGAATTCGTCTCGAC
>CAZXIE010000167.1:0-5705 GCA_964640065.1 uncultured Saprospiraceae bacterium | reverse complement strand
AAGGAGTTCTCCCAACCATTGGTTGTGATTAATAGGTAGAAATCTTATAAGATCGCTTGAGAAGTTTAATGCACACAAAAAGTGCCATTTGTTCTTTTTATGCACTGATTTTGCACTATAAGCACCATTCGGATAGAATAACGCACTGATTTTGTTACAAAAACCTATCTACTTCACCCTGATTGTAGAACCCGGATGTGAGGGTTTCTTTGGGTCAATCTTATTGAGCTTTAATAAAGCTGATAAGCTCATGTCAAAATCTCTCGCGATGTCTTCCATGGTCTCCTGTGGTTCTAATCTATGATAGACCATAGACTGACTAGGGACAGCGGCATGTACTATCTGAGACTTCATCCTTCCAGGGCCTTGTCTGCCATCATGAGAAGTAATGGTATGACTGAATCTCTGTTCAGACAAAGCTTCTACAGCTGCTAGTTTTTTTCTTGTAGCACGATATAGTATATATCGTCCTCTTAGCTTACTCGAGTCATATCCTAGATCAAGTAGATTTTCAAATCCACCTACTTCAGCTAAAAACATATAGAGTTCCTCCTGTGGTAGAGTCAGGTAATATCCTTGGCTATTACGCGGGATATATCCTTTTACAAAAGCAGGATTAAGCTCTGCTATTTCTCCTTTAGAAAGTCCTGTGATGCGACTGATCTCACTAAAAGTCCTGTAGTCATATACCTGTACAGTGGCATAGCTCTCTAGGTTTTGATATTCAGCATAGAGATCATGCATGTGTGAAAAGTTCATGAGATAACTCATGGCTACATACTTAGGTATATAATGTCTGGTCTCTCTTGGCAGATAACCTCTTCTCTTAAGCGACCAAAAGCTTTCTTCTTGACTGCGACGTAGTGCTTTTCTGACATTACCTGGTCCGCAGTTATAAGCTGCAAGCGCAAGTGTCCAATCTCCAAACTGATCATAAAGGTCTGCGAGATATCTAGATGCTGCTTGAGTCGATCTTATAGGATCTCTTCTCTCGTCTACGGCACTATTAATGCTTAGACCGTATAACTTACCTGTACCTTTCATGAATTGCCAAAGACCTGATGCCCCAGATGAACTGAGAGCTGTAGGCTTCAGACTAGATTCGATAACAGATAGATATTTTAATTCTTGGGGAAGACCTCGTTGTGATAACTCGGCTTCGTAGAGCGGAAAATACCTTTCGCTCAATGAAAGTAACCTTGTACTTCCCTTGCGATAACCCTTGATATACGTATCAATGATAGTATGGATCTCATCGGTATACCGGAGATCTACCTCCGAGTGGAGGCTCTCAATGCGCTGCTTTAGATCGCTCTTGCTTACCTCCGTGTAGGACGAATTAACGTCACTCGCGTGGGTTGATGTAGCGATAAAAGCGCACAATCCTATGACTATCGCAGCTCGCACTGCGATAAACAATGATTTGTCCATGGGTTAAAAAGTTATTCAATCGGTTTTCCAATCTCCTCTTCTACCGATTTTCATTTGGCGAGTGGGATTATTGACCCGCTAAATATTTTTCGATAGAAATTAATCTGACAGCACAAAAACTACCAAACCGAGTGCAAATATAAGCAATCCGTATTGATAGCCAATCTTTAACACATTATAAATTAACTTAATGTGTGTAAGGCTTATAACTCAAAAGTTGTACCAGATGAGCGTTTTGGATTATTTTTTATCCCTCTTATTTAATAATGAGGTATAACCCTAAGTGTAGTAGATTGTTTGACTTGCTCTCTTAAAGAGACATAGAAAACGACAGTAACCCCTGCTCTTGGTATTTGCCGGACATAATTTGTATACCATAAGGCAAACCACTATGCATATCTTCTTTGGGGATCGAGATGCCAGGTATGCCTGCGAGGTTTGCTAAGACTGTTGTTACATCCGAGAGATACATAGCTACAGGATCACTGATGATTTCTCCTTGTTTGAAAGCTACATCGGTAGTAGTCGGCGTAAGTATAAAGTCGTATTGCTTAAAGATCTCTTGTACTTGATTGATGATCAGAGATCTTACTTGTTGGGCTTTTGTGAAGTAAGCATCATAGTATCCGACGCTGAGCACGAAGGTGCCCATCATAATCCGTCTTTTCACTTCCATACCAAATCCCTCAGACCTAGATCTTTCATATAACTCCGTGAGATCATCAAAATCAGATGTGCGATATCCATATCGGATGCCATCATATCGACTAAGATTAGAGGATGCCTCTGCTGTAGTTAAGACGTAGTAAGTGGGCACGAGGTAATCCAAGAGATCGAGACTGACAGGCTCACAGATATGGCCTTTGCTTTGAAGCTCTTGTATAGTTGCCTCTACACCGGATTTGATATTAGGGTTTAAAGACTTGTGGTCTAAAATCTCTGAGATGTAAGCTATCTTCTTAGGAGATCTATCTTCTGCTACTGCAACTGGTGGATCTAATGGTGAAGAAGTAGCGTCCATCGGATCATGACCACTCATGACTTCTAGGACTTTGGCCATCGTTGGTATATCCTTGGACAAGATGCCGATCTGATCAAAGGATGATCCATAAGCGATTAATCCATACCTACTGATCCGCCCATAACTAGGCTTCATACCATAGATGCCGCAGAAAGCTGCAGGTTGGCGTACACTACCACCAGTATCGCTACCGATACCGATCATACAGGTATCACGCTCAACACTTACAGCAGCACCACCGCTAGAGCCTCCTGGCACTCGTTCAGGATCTCTTCCGTTACGGATAGCACCATACCGACTGTGCTCACTTGTACTACCCATCGCAAACTCATCACAGTTGGTTCTCCCGATGATGATGGCACCAGCATCCAGTAATCTTTGGACTGCAGAAGATGTATAGGGCGCTGTATAATCTCCGAGGATCTTGGAGGCCGCTGTGGCCTTATGCCCATTCACGCACAATACATCTTTCAGGCTTACAACGCAGCCGTCGAGTGGACGCAGGGGAGTGCCGTCTTGTATTTTTTGGTCAAGCGTAGCCGCTTGCAATAATGCTTCCTCTTCATAAACTTCCACGTACATATTGAGGTCATGAGTCTCGTTGATACGATCTATATATGCTTCTACCTGCTGAGTTACGCTTGTAGATCCATCTTGCAGTGCCTGATGGAGTGCTGATATCGAAGTATACGTTTCTATCATGACCACATCGCGATCAGCGCTTGTGTTGTTTGTTGAGTTTGAGATCCTTCTTTCATGTCTTTCACCGTGAGTACGCCTTTCTGGACTTCGTCCGTACCGATGATGATGACATAAGGATAACCTCCTTGATTCGCATACTTCATCTGCTTTTTGAACTTGGCTACATCTGGATAGATGTCGATAGCTATACCTGCTTTTCTCATGAGTGACGCTTGCGCAAATGCATACCGATGTGCATCCTCATCCATAGCCAAGATGATCGCTTTAGTACTGTGGAGCTCTTCGACAGGCCACAGTTCTAGATCTTCCATCACATCATATATCCGCTCGGCACCAAATGAAACTCCTACACCAGATACACCGGGCATCCCAAATACTCCAGTGAGATCATCATAGCGACCTCCTCCGAGTATACTTCCCATCTGAGCATCATTAGCCGTTACTTCGAAGATGCATCCGGTATAGTAGTTGAGCCCGCGAGCAAGTGTGCCATTGAATTTGATTTCTTGAGAGTGTCCTACGGGGTCGAGGTAGCTATGGAAGGTTCTTAACTCCTCTACACCTTCAAGACCTATTTCTGAGGAAGCGAGAGCTGACGAAAGGGCATCTAAAGAAGTCAGCTGTATAAGCTCTAATGATTTCTCGACTGATGCTTGGTCTAATCCGCGCTTCACGAGTTCGCTGATTACTTTGTCGGCTCCGATCTTATCTAACTTGTCGATGGCTATGGTCCATGTCATAAAGTGATCCGATAGGCCACATACATCCGTGATGCCTTGGAGCACCTTGCGATGATTAACCATGATCGTTACTTTGATACCTAGTTTTGTGAAGATCTCATCTATGATCGTCACCAGCTCTGCCTCGCACATCAGACTATCTGTTCCTATAAAGTCAACATCGCACTGATAAAACTCTTGATATCGACCTTTCTGAGGTCGATCTGCGCGCCATACCGGAGCGATCGCATATCTCTTAAAGGGAAGAGATATCTCGTTACGATGTTGCACGACATACCTAGCAAAAGGTACTGTAAGATCATATCTTAACCCACGCTTTGATATGCTCGATACGAGCTTGGTAGAATCTTTAGCCACTAGAGCATCTTGATCTGCTTTGGCGAGGTAGTCTCCATTATTAAGCACCTTGAAGAGCAGTTTATCACCTTCCTCACCGTATTTGCCAGTGAGCGTAGAGAGTAACTCCATCACTGGTGTATGGATGCCTTTATAGCCATACTTGATAAAGGTCTCTTTGATGATTTTGAAGATGTAATCACGCTTCGATACCTCATGAGGAAGAAAATCACGGGTACCCTTTGGTATACTAGGTTTCTGCATCTATCGACTTAAATAGAAGAAGAGAATTGTCTTAAAAATCTGATGTCATTTTCGAAGAGAAGTCTGATATCACTGATGTTAAATCTCTGCATAGCAGATCTCTCGATTCCGATGCCAAAGGCATAGCCAGAGTATTTTGTTGAGTCGATGCTGCAGTTGTCTAGGACATTGGGGTCGACCATACCACAGCCGAGGACCTCGAGCCAGCCTGTTCCTTTAGTAAGCTTTTTAGTAGTCTCCGTATCAGTACCTAGCCATACATCCATCTCAGCACTCGGCTCAGTAAATGGAAAGTAACTGGGGCGAAGTCTGATATCGGTATCAGCACCATACATCTCGCGTGCGAAGAAGAGTAGTGTCTGCTTCATATCCGCGAAGGAGACTCCTTCATCGACATATAAGCCTTCAACCTGATGAAACTGACAGTGTGATCTCGCTGATATCGTCTCGTTACGAAAGACTCTACCTGGAGCGATGATCCTGATAGGCGGCTGATGACTTGTCATCACTCTGGCCTGTACCGAGCTAGTATGTGTACGTAGTAGCATCGATGGATCTGTCTTCAGGTAGAATGTATCCTGCATATCACGAGCAGGGTGATATTCTGGCGTGTTCATCGCTGTGAAGTTGTGCCAGTCGTCTTCTATCTCTCTATCTTCTGCTACTTCAAAACCCAGCTTGCCGAAGATATCGATCATCTGATCTAGAACGATAGATACAGGATGTCGAGATCCGATCATCGTCGATCCTGGCGGTATCGACATATCGATCTTCGTTTGGTTACTCTTAGAGGTAGCTGCACCGATACTTCCCTTGAGCTCATTATACTTAGACTCAGCTGTCTGCTTGAGCTCATTAAGCTTCTGTCCAAATGCTTTTTTCCCCTCATTGGGGATATCCTTCATCTTAGCAAAGAGAGGCTTGATCGTATTCTTACTACCGAGATACTTGATCCTGAAAGACTCAAGCTCTTCTGCTGTACCAGGAGCAGCAACCTTGATGTCTGCAAGTACCTGCTCTACTTCTTGGTATACTATATCTGACATATCACCTTTATCACGAGCTCAAAGGTATAACTTAATCATAGCAGCTAGTATAAGTTGGATAGTGAAGTACCTTTATTTCTTCATGTTAGCTTGGATACATAGCCACTATGAGAAAATTGTCTTGATCACCACATTAGTGGGATTGATAGGTGTTTTTTATTCTAC
>CAZXIE010000166.1:0-5782 GCA_964640065.1 uncultured Saprospiraceae bacterium | reverse complement strand
AAGATAAGGGATAGGTGTCATAAGTTAAGTTCAAGAGCAAGTATCAAGAGCAAGTATCAAGAGCAAGTATCAAGAGCAAGAGCAAGTATCAAGTATCAAGTTCAAGTTTCAAGTTCAAGTTCAAGTTCAAGTATCAAGTTCAAGAGCAAGTTTCAAGTTCAAGAGCAAGAGCAAGTATCAAGTTCAAGAGCAAGTATCAAGTTCAAGTATCAAGTTCAAGAGCAAGTTCAAGTATCAAGTTCAAGAGCAAGAGCAAGTATCAAGTTTCAAGTTCAAGAGCAAGTATCAAGTTCAAGTGCAAGTATCAAGTTCAAGAGCAAGGATCAAGTTCAAGAGCAAGGATCAAGTTCAAGAACAAGTTTCAAGTTCAAGAGCAAGTATCAAGTTCAAGAGTCAAGTTTAAATTCGTAAATGGACCCTGAGCGGAGTCGAAGGGTCAGAGTGCGAAGTCCGATATAAATAGTTACGATGATCAATTATTTCTGCTGAGCTGAAGGTCTCCTGACCTCTCAGTGTTCTTTATCCGAAGTTTTTTACACCCCCAGCTACAAATATGTTTCCTCTCCGAGGTAATCTTATCAATAATGCTGAGGCTAGAAGCCTACAGCAACACTATGGGACATAATAAATAACTACATTAGGAAGATCAACTAGTAGTATGAATCGTCGACAGTCATATTGGGCATTTACGGTAGCCGTAGCGGGGTTTTTATTTGGTTTTGATACGGTGGTGATCAGTGGTGCTAATCAGCCTATCAAGGATCTCTGGGGGACTAACTGGTTCTTAGGTAATAGCCTCTTTACTTTTCATGGCATCTTCATCATGTCTATGGCGTTGTGGGGTACTGTGCTCGGTTCTTTGCTGGGTGGCATCCCTACTGATCGACTTGGCAGGAAGAAAACACTCTTCTGGATCGGTATCTTGTACTCTTTATCTGCGATAGGTTCTGCTTTGGCTCCTGAGGCGTATAGTTTTTCGTTTTTCAGATTTATCGGGGGGATCGGTGTGGGGGCGTCTTCTGTAGCAGCTCCTATCTATATATCGGAGATCTCAAGTGCTGGAAACCGTGGTAGACTTACAGCTTTATACCAGTTCAACATTGTCTTTGGGATCTTCATCGCTTTCTTTTCGAACTATCTCATCGGCCTCCTCTTTGCTGATTCCATCGCATGGCGATGGATGCTTGGCATAGAGGCGCTACCTGCTGTGATCTATACGATCATGGTGCTGCGACTGCCTCATAGTCCAAGATGGCTGATCATGAAGGACAGAGGAAAGGAGCAAGTGCTCTCTGCGCTTACAGCTTTGGGTTATGGTCAGCAAGTCTTAGAGACAGAGTATGATACACTTAAAGCCAATGTCGCCAAGTCCGCGTCGGCTACGAAAGAGAAGTTGTTCTCAGGGAAGTACAGTAAGGTGCTGTGGCTGGCCTTTTTGCTAGCTTTCTTCAACCAGTGGTCGGGCATCAACTTCGTCTTGTACTATGCACCTGAGATCCTAGAAAGAGCTGGTCTTGCATCTACGGAGTCACTCTTCAGTTCTATATCGATAGGAGTTGTGAATCTGATCTTCACATTTGTGGGGATAGCACTGATCGATAGGCTTGGTCGGAAGCAACTGATGTACATCGGTTCTATCGGCTATATACTCAGCTTGGCGATGGTCGCTTGGTGCTTTAAGACTTCTGCTAGTCCTACCCTGCTTATCTCGTTTATCCTAGTCTTCATCGCTTCTCATGCCGTAGGTCAAGGGGCTGTGATCTGGGTATTTATCTCAGAGATTTTCCCTACGAAAGTCAGAGCCTATGGACAGTCATGGGGCACGGGTACGCACTGGGTATTTGCTGCAGTGATCACTTTGATCACGCCTACCTTCTTGGATAGTGAGATCGGTATCTTCCGTGATAATCCGTGGCCGATCTTTGCCTTCTTCGCTGGCATGATGGTCCTACAATTACTCTGGGTGAAAGTCTTTATGCCAGAGACTAAAGGAGTGAGTCTCGAAGAACTCACCAAGAGACTCGTTAAGTAAGACTCGTTAAGTAAGACTTGTTGAGTAAGACATCTTTACTCAGACTTGTTAAGTAAGGACTTACCTTAGCGATAACTTTACCTCATGACCAGTACATCTATAGCTATAGCTCTTCTGTAGTAATCTCTTTCTAGATAGCAAAGGTGAGGAGTGGTAGTAAACTCATATCATTGATGAAGAAAATAGATAGGATGAGCAGCATACGATCAATAAAATCCCAGCACCTGATCCTAAAGATCGCTAGCAGGCTGTAATCCTAAGGTTAGAAAAATACTTTGGAAGAAATTATAAACCCAAGCAATCACTCATGAACAACAAACTATCAGGCGTCATCTTTATGTTATTTGGCATCGGGCTCACTGGAGAGTACAGCCATGACTTATACTATGGGTTTTCTAACTTCAATCTCGAAACTCTGAAGTCGGCTGTCTTCCTGGCATTTGGTATATGTGTCGTGATCTATGGATACAAACAATTCGTAGCTAAAAAAGCACCTCAGAAAGAAGAGCAACAACCTTGAAAAACATGAAAACAAAGAAAGAACTTAAGGCTGCCGCCAAGCAAATCAAAGCCGTTGCTGGAGTATTTCAGATAGAGAATAGTAAGAACAATATGATCCTACTGGAAGCTGCTCCTAATGTACAATCCAAATGGAATCGGCATCGCACAGAACTAAGATTTGGTAGTCATAGAAATGCACAACTTCAAAAAGATTGGAAAGAAATGGGTGAAGAGAATTTTAACTTTTTAGTCGTCTCCGAATTAGAAATCAAAGACGATGCAAGCTTTGATCTTAAAGGTGAATTAGCCCTACTTCTAGATATGGTAGCCGAGGACATGAATATCCAAGCCGACTTGAAATACTAAGAAGAAAGAACGTCCTTACTCCACCTTTACAAATAGTACCTTATGAACATCCCCGACAAGCATATCAAGTTTCCTCTTGCTAACTATGATAGGTTATGTTTTCTAAAAAACATCATCAAGAATCCCAATATCATCGTAGGTGACTATACGTACTATGATGACTTTGAAACGGTAGAGAACTTTGAAAAAAATGTCAAGTATCTTTTTGACTTTATCGGTGATCAGCTGATCATCGGCAAGTTCTGTATGATCGCATCTGATGTAACATTTATCATGAATGGAGCGAATCATCTGAGTGATGCGATTACAACTTTTCCATTTGCGATATTTGGAGAAGACTGGTCAGGTGCTATGGACGGCAAGGAATATCCTACAAAAGGAAATACTGTCATAGGCAATGATGTATGGATCGGTTATGGAGCTACCATCATGCCGGGCGTCACGATCGGAGATGGAGCCATCATCGCTACCAAAGCGGTAGTCACCAAAGATGTAGCGCCCTACTCTATCGTCGGCGGAAATCCGGCCAGTGAGGTACGAAAGAGATTTACGAAAGTGGAGATAGAAGAACTACTGGAGATACGATGGTGGGACTGGCCTATCGAGAAGATCACAGCACATGTACAGAGCTTGACCGGCCGTGTCATCGACAGCGCAAAGACGTAGACATGGGCCATACGTATACCACTAACCAGCTACCTAGCATAAATGCAGCCAAGATATGAAGGATAACTTTTCAAAAGAATCTGACAAATATGTGAGGTACCGACCTACCTACCCCGCAGAACTCTATCAATATATCAATACCATCACACCTGGTAAAGCAAGCGCTTGGGACTGTGGCACTGGTAATGGCCAAGTGGCACTAGAGCTAGCGAAATCCTTCGATCAGGTGCAGGCCACAGACATCAGCCAAGCACAATTAGATCATGCCCCGTATGCAGATAATATAAAGTACTCGGTACAGTCGGCGGAAGACACTCACTTCTCTGATGCGTCTTTTGACCTAGTGACTGTAGCACAGGCCATCCACTGGTTTGATTTTGACTTGTTCTATAAAGAAGTATCCCGGACGGCCAAGAAGGGAGCTGTTATCTGCGTGATCGGTTATGCCAGATTAGAGATCACGCCGGAGATCGACGAGGTCATCACTAGATTTTATACGGACATCATAGGTCCTTATTGGGATCCAGAGAGAAGGTATGTAGACGATGGCTATCAGACCATCCCATTTCCATATGAAGAGATAGAGACGCCTACATACGCACGTATACAACAGTGGACCTTAGACCATCTGATCGGTTATCTCAAGACATGGTCTGCGGTCAAACACTACATCGCTGAGCATGGTCACAATCCCGTAGATGAGATCACTCCTCATCTAGCAGCGCAGTGGAAAGGTGAAGAAGTGCGGGAAGTAAAATTTCCAATACTTTTGAGGGCAGGTCAACTATAATACTGCATCTACTCACATCCGCCCTCACATAACCATATAACTAGTTGGCAGGCCCACAACTTTCGATCGGAGTCCGATACATGCTCATCTCTACAGCGGGATTTGCGGTGATGACTGCGCTGATCAAACACATGGAGAGCGTCCATCTGATCATGATCATCTTCTTCAGATGCGCCATCACTGCAGGCATCAGCACGAACTACCTCCTCTCTCGTAAGATCAGTCTGATCGGCACACACCAGACACTATTAGTAGCTCGTGCCATCGTAGGTCTGACATCGATGTCACTCTTCTTCATCACGATACAACGGATACCACTGGGTGCGTCCATGACGCTGAAGTATCTAGCGCCTTTCTTCGCACTGGTGATGGCGGCACTATGGCTCAAAGAAAAGATCCTACTCAAGCAGTGGATCTTATTTGGCTTTGTTCTCTTTGGTGTATGGCTGCTCAAAGGACATGATACACGTATCGATACCCTTAATCTCATGCTGGGCCTCGGAGCGGCATTCTTTGGCGGGGCGGTATATGTCATCATCCGTAAGATCGGAGTGCGCGAGCACCCTCTAGTCATCGTCAACTACTTTATGACGCTGGGTACCTTCTTGAGTGGTATAGCCCTCTTCAAGTATTGGTCGACGCCCACTCTCTATGAACTCTGCGTACTACTCCTCATCGGTATCGTGGGATATATCGGTCAGAAGTTCATGACAGCCTCCTTCCAAAAGGAAGAAACTAATGTCGTCGCACCACTCAAATATCTCGAGCTCGTCTATGCCTATATCATCGGATACATCATCTTCAGCGAATCCTACCCAATCATCGCAGTCATAGGCATCCTGATCGTCATCGTCAGCTTTATATGGAACTATTTGATTACTGTGCAGAAGAAGAAAGCTTAGTTCTTAGGAGCAATAACTTATCACACTTTCGTAAATGATGAATCCTCGGATATAACATACTCTTTGTATTGTGTGACTATTTCTAACAAATATTCATATTTCAATAGGATTTCATTAAATTTATCTGACATATATAACTTAGGCGATATCATCGTCATACATGAACTATAGATAGTAATCAAAAGCGAATATCCTACGAACCAGACGAACTCCGACGAAGTCTGACAATGCGTACATAGGGCCTAGCGGCTCGCCCCTCTTTATCGTCCACGAATGAGAGTGAAAAGTGGACTGGTAATATAAGCTTTGAGAAAGGCTGACTGATGTAGCTGATATTACTACCTAGAACTTCATTTATACGAGCATATCACTGACTTGTAATAAAACGAGATTAATATGACTATGTATAAAATTGAAATCGCAAGTAAAATGGACAATCCTCAATTGACAAAAGTCTATAGTGGACAAATAGATGGGTTTTGTCCAGATATAACATAGTTATGTATCAGCAAAAAATAAATGAAG
>CAZXIE010000165.1:0-5986 GCA_964640065.1 uncultured Saprospiraceae bacterium | reverse complement strand
CGACCTTAACCTCTCACCCGTTGCGGCAAATATCGCATTTGCTAGTGCTGGAGCTGCAGGTGGTGTAGCTGGTTCCCCAACTCCTCCTGGGATCTCATCCACTTCCATGATATGTACATCAACTGCTGGATTGACTGCCATCTTCACTACTTCATAGTCTGGGAAGTTAGATTGCTCTACGCCACCATTCTTCCATGTGATCTGTCCATAGAGTGCTGCTGATAATCCATAGACAATCGAACTCTCTATCTGTGCTTTGATGGTATCAGGATTTACATAGTTGCCACAATCTATAGCGGTGTAGTACTTATCTATGTGGAAACTTTTTGGTCCGACTTGCTGTATCTCTGCTACCTCTGCTACGATCGAACCGAATGATTCAGCTATCGCGATGCCTCGATATTTGCCCTCTTCTAGAGTCTTGCCCCAGTTACTTAGTTCAGCTACCTTGTCTAGTACCGCAGCAAATCTAGGGTGTGATCCGAGCTTTGACTTTCTAAACTGATATGGATCTTTCCCTGCAGCATGTGCACATTCATCCATGAATGATTCTGAAAAGAAAGTATTCTGGCTAAAACCAACGCTTCTCCAGAAACCTATCTGAATCGGTAAGTCGATGTTGCCGAGAGATATCTTTCTATTCGTCATATCGTAAGGGAGCTCATCAAGTCCTTCGAGAGTTGCTTCATCCTTCTTTGGTGATGGTGCCATCAGTGGCTCTATCCTTCCAAGTGCACTAGCACTTACTGACTGTAGTACTGCTTTATTATCCCACGCGAGTATCTCGCCATCTTCTTTCACCTTTGCTTTGAATCGGCATAGCGAAGCCGGACGATACATATCGTTGCGCATATCCTCTTCTCTAGTGAAGACAGTTTGGATAGGTGTGCCTTTCATCTCACGAGCTACACAAGCAGCTTGCCTAACGAAGTCAGGTTCACCTCGGCGACCAAATCCACCACCTAGGTAGGAGATATTGACTGCGCATTTATCTTTTGGAGTTCCAGTTACTTCAGCTAACATGTTTTGTACAACACCGGGAGCTTGATGACCGACCCAAGCAGTACAATCTTCATCAGTAACATGTACAGTACAGTTCATAGGTTCCATTGTAGCATGAGCGACGTATGGAACTTCATAGGTGCCCTCCACGAGCGTGCCTTCATCTCCATCAAATACTGCATCCACGTCACCATGTGATTCGGGAGTAGCTATAGCATCCTCGTCCATAATTTTACGCATCTGCGCACTTATACTTTCTGTGGACAGATCACCATATGGTGTCTCTTCTTCCACTTCCAATATGCGTGAAGCCACATCTGCTCGCCAAGTATTGTCAGCTACGACGGCTGCAGAACCTTCATCCGTGATCATTACTTTCTTGACACCGGTCATACTCATGACCTCATCTTCATTAGTAATCTTCGTAATCTTACCTCCGATACTACTTGGATGCTTGATAGCGGCATAGAGCATATCAGGACGACGTACGTCTAACCCAAATTCTGCTGTACCATTTACTTTCTCAGGGATATCTAATCGCTGAACGGGCTTGCCAATGACCTTAAAGTCTTTTCTTTTCTTAAGCTCAGGAAGTTCATCTAACTCTATACCTGCGGCTGCTTCTGCTAGTGCTCCATAGTCAAGTCTCTCACGAGTTTTACTGTTGATCACTTGCCCTTTCTCGGCGTAGCAATCTGATGGATCTACTGCCCATTGGTCGGCAGCCGCTTGGATGAGCATCTCCCTTGCAGTAGCTCCAGCGTATCTCATGTTAAACCAGCCATCTACCACAGTAGTACTACCTCCTGTCGCTATCAATGGCATATAACTTAATACCTTCTCTAGCGCAGATAGTCCCTTGTAAGCATTAGGTGACTCTTGTGTCATCAAGAATGTATTAGAGTAGGGTGACTCTGGTTGAGGGTGTACGACCTTGATCTTATTCATCTCTATCTCAAGCTCTTCAGCTATGAGTTGTGGGAGAGATGTATATACTCCTTGGCCCATCTCGGCTCTTGCGATGGCCATAGTTACTGTATTATCAGGAGCGATGCGGAGCCAGGCATTCATCGAGTTGCCGGCACCCATCCCTTTGCCACTATATTTCTTGACTTGCTTGCTGATGTAGGCTAATCCACCTACACCGACTACTAGACCAGTACCTACTAATCCTCCGGTCGCTATAAAAGCACGTCTAGTCCACTTTCCTTTTTTCTTAGTTTCTTTTGTCATGATACGTGCTTATATGCTTCCTAATAAAGTACCTGGATCTTGTCTCTTCTTCGCCGCTGATTTGATAGCGTCTCTGACACGATTGTATGTGCCACATCTACAGATATTGGTGATGCGTTCATTGATGTCTTGATCCGTTGGATCAGGTATCTCATCTAAGAGGGCCTCTGCCGCCATGATCATGCCCGACTGGCAGTATCCACACTGTGGAACCTGATGTTCTATCCAAGCAGCTTGTACTGCAGATACTTCACCACCTACACCTACTCCTTCGATCGTGGTGATTTCTTTACCCTCGACAGTCGCTACGGGTAGTGTACATGTGCGAGTTGCAACTCCATCTATGTGTACCGTACATGCTCCACAAGAAGACACTCCACATCCGTATTTGGTGCCTGTCATATTGAGTTCATCTCTGAGAACCCAGAGAAGCGGCATGCCTGGCTCTACTTTGACTTCTTTAGACTTCCCATTAATTTTTAATACCATCGCTATCGTGCTTTGATCAAATATAGCGATTTAGAAGGCTTGGATAAGGGCGATTATTGCCAGAAAATCTGGTTAGTTGATGTAAGAATGAGAGTCATATCACTGTCGTAAATGCTTATTTGATCTACTTGGCCTTAGAAAAGGACGTAAAAAAAAGGAGACCAACTCCGAAGAGATGGCCTCCAATCACTGCATCAACCAAAAAATCTTACAAGTTCTTCACTTGTGTCATTTAGACGGGGATATCTGAGGAGGTCACACATATGCCAAAATTTTAACATTTGTATATAAAGAATTGATTGTCAGGTGGTTATGATCGTATTTTGAGCAGGCACTAAGATTTACCCCATATTTACGAAAGTGGTAAGCGCTAAAAAGTGACTGTTGAATCCACAAAAAACTAGGTAAAAAGAGCCTTCAAAACGGCTGTATTACTTGGTGAGAAGACATGTAGGTAGTTGCTAATCAAGCCTTCGTGCTAATCACAAGGAGGCAAACTTGTCTCGGTTAAAACTGATTTCTCTTGAGATCTTTGTTAAGAGGTTGATTTTGCCCAGCAGCACTTCGCCTTGCCCGTTGTACGAATGACGACTTGGGATAGTGAGGTTGTAAGAAGTTGTAATAGGCAGATCAAGCTTTAGATCAATCTTGTAACGTCCATCTTGAAGAATGTCTGAGATGGAGATCACATGGGTATAATAAATACCATATTCCTTCTGATCAAATTCTGATAAGCCTATCCGGACCTTCATGCCAGGTTCTACCTTGCCGGCATTTTTAGCAGTTACATAAAGTTCTGATGTTGGCGTAGCGGCTGCACCTCGAGGAGTCATATAGAGTATGACGGTATTTTCATTGACGTGACTCTGATCTCTGATCTGAGGAAGCAGTGCTACCTTACCATCTATAGGAGCAATGATGATATAGTCATCTAGATACTCTTGATATGCTCTCCTGATCACACCGACTTGATCTATTATCTTCAGCTTCAACTCTTCTGTTCTCGATCGATAGTTTTGGTTGATCTCTTCTTTTTCTCTTTCTACTTGGATGATCTCATTCTTGGCGACTTGAGATTCGACATCATTTTCGATCAGCATCGACTTGCGATCCATGATCGATCGCTGGCGCTGTAGGTATTCTCTTTCTGAGATCCCACCCTCGCTATAGAGTAGGCTATCACTCTTTAACTGTTCGAGCAAGAATAAGATGATATCATTTTGGTTGTCATTCAGTTGACTATACTGCTGTACTTGTTTGTTTTTTGCTGTAATCGAGCGATCTAGAGTTGCCACGAGGTCCTTTGGATTAGATGCACTCTGAAGTGTAGCGAGTTGTTGTATGATGTCACTGAGCGTGTACAGCTCATTATTCAGTTCCCTGAAGTCAGAGCCTACCAAGTTCTGTATATCACCACTTAGAGATGGCGTAGCATTCCAATTTATCTGTGTAAGCTTACCCTTTACAAAGTCACGAAGTGCATCGAGTTCAGGTTGTGTAACCTCCACATCTATCGTCGCTATCAATCCACCTTTGGCCATGATATCTCCATCATTTACTTTTTGGTGGATGATACCTGATTTTCTACTCTGGATATTGATAGGTTGGCCACTTCCGTATATGATCACTTCGCCCTTAATCGTGTCCTGTATAGGAAGAAGTAAAAGGATGGCACCGAGGATCAGTATAGCTCCTATGACAGCGATGACACTTTGAGTAAGTACCGGCCGAGGTAAGTACTTGATATTGATATCGTAATTCTTGATCACTCCCATGACTAGACTTCCTCTTTAAATAAGTCAGCATATCGATTGCCAAGATTCATGAGCTCTTGGTGAGTGCCACTCTCTATGACCTTACCGTCATCCATCATATATATAAGATCCATCTTTTGTGCTACACCTAACTTATGGGTAATGATAATAAAGGTTCGATCATCCAAGGTAGCCTTTAAATTATCGAGGATCTTTCTGTACGTAGGTCCATCTAGAGCACTGAAGGGTTCGTCTAGTAAGAAGTAACCTGAGTTCTTATATAAGGCACGCGCAAGGAGTACCCTTTGGATTTGCCCTTTACTGAGATTGATGTCATGATTGACGACGGCATGAAGTCCTTGAGTATTTCGATCGATGATGTCTCTGATCAAACAGAGATCTAGGCATTCATTGACACGTGCGATCTTAAGTGGATCTACTTCGTCTTCAAAGGTGATATTATACCAGATGCTTCTTCCAAAGAGGATACTCTCTTGCAGGACGATCGTACATCCTTTAAGCCAACTGTTGAGATTGATCTTGTTGAGTTCTAAGTCACCTACGATGATATTTCCTTGTTGATAGGAGAGTAGACCTACTAACAGTTTCATAAGGGTAGACTTGCCACTTCCGCTTTCTCCGATGATCGCCACTTTCTTCCCAAATGGTATATGAATGTCTAAATCCTTGATAACTGGAATAGACTCTTTATATGAAAACCCGAGACCCTTTACTTGGATGTCACTATCTGCAGGAGGAAGACCCTGTTGGGTATATCTCCCATCATCATCAATGGATAAGATTTTATTGATTCTTCCCAAACTGACCTTGGTGTCTAGATACTTGGGGATATATAGAACTAGCTTTTCAACTGGGTGCCATAGCTGACCTAGTATATACTGTATGGCAAGAAGAGTCCCCAAAGTCATAGTACCAGCTATCGTAGCCTTTGCCGCTATGAATAGGATGAATATATCCCTCAACTGCGTGACTCCATAGATCCCCACATCTATCATCATGTTATTACGCAGGATGTTGAGACGCGAGTTGGAGTATAAGTTTTGGATTTGGTGCCAGTTAGCGAGTCTCTTGTCTTCTTGGTTATTAGACTTGAGGTCGATGATGCCTTTGAAGATATCTATGATCTCAGACCTTATCGATGAACTCATCTTAAACCGTTCATCATCAAGTTCTTTGCGATATCGAAGATGAAAAAATACCCAAAGGCCCAATACAACCATCGAGGCTAACATCAGTAGACCGATCTGAACATCGAAGATGAATAGTAGGGCACCAAACATCAGGATCTTCAGTATACTCTCTAAAAAGAACGAAGTATCCGTAGTCATAAAAGCTTCCACCCGATAGTTATCGTTGAACTGCTGGATGGTCTTTCCTTGTTCTTCTACGGTGAAAAAAGAGAGTGGCTTTCTCATGACTGTCTTGAGATAATCAAGTGTCATCATAAGACTGATCCGTACACCGATGTGACGAAGGATCCACTTCCT
>CAZXIE010000164.1:0-5994 GCA_964640065.1 uncultured Saprospiraceae bacterium | reverse complement strand
AAGCCTTACTCAAAATCCTATCTTGGTGTCCACTATTCCGGGGAAGTCTAGATTAAGTCTACTTACCATACCACTCCTGTAGCACGCCAAGTGCAGGTTTGTTCTGGATCGTAAAGTCTGTATTGCCTTCTTTCAGTGGTATGCCAAACCATTCCCATGAAAAACCTCCGGCTATCCAGTCTTCTTCCCAGAATGAACCAAGTAATGCTTCTAGCAGATTCGCTTGTGCTTCATTGTTGGGCACCTTCTTTTGCCCGCCATCATGTATCCAAGGCTTGCGGCCAGCAAAGGAAACATTACGATAGCCGTATTCTGTGAAAAGCACCTGACGATCAGTCTCTTCACTGAGTCGTTTGATCTTCTTTTTGATGGAACGCCATTTGCGTTTAGTTTTCTGAACACGAGGAGTCTTTTTCTGACTAATCGGGAAGTAAGCGTCGATACCTATGTAGTCGAGTTGGCCCCAGAAGTCGATACTTTGATATTCGTCCCAGTTAGCGCAGTAGGTGATACTGCCACTATAGTGTTGTCTAATCTTTGAGATCAATTTATCCCAGTACCCTGGCCTATGCTGCACAAAGGACTTGAGCTCCGTTCCTATAGCGAAGAGTTCCACATCATACTCTTCAGCCAGATCTGCTAACTCGAGGATGTACTCTTCGTAGCAGGATTCGAGCACCAACCAGTCCTCGTCAGATCGAGGCACGACATCACCTCTCCAGGAGGCACGGCGAGTTTTATCTTTTGATTTTCCATCATGACTCTTCAGGATGATGTGCGGCTTTAAGAAGATACTGAAGCCAGCTTTGCGCGCGAGTTGGATACCTTCTTCGATCGTCTCGACAGTCGCTCCTTTATAACCATTTTCTTCATCGGGAAGCAACAGTAGAGTAGACCGATCTAAGAGTGCCTCGGGTACGAGTCCTACCCAGTTAGCGTTGGTCACCTTGATCTGCTCAAACATCGTATCGTGGAGCATCTCCTCATAGGGTGCGCTGAAAGCTATGCCATTGATCTTCTGCGCTTTCGCAAATATTTGGATCAGGAATAAGAACATAAACGTCATAAGTAACTTAAGAGCTACTAAGCGAAAAGTGTCCCTACTCATGAGGTGTTTCTTATTCTGATGATACATCTGAATATCGCTAACGATGTGATTTTTAAAAGTATTGGCCTAATCCGATCACGAGTCCCCTTTGCGCTGGATTGAATGTATCGATGCCGTAGTCGATACGTAGGATGGCACCATATATCTTGTGATAAATGATGCGTACTCCTCCTCCTGCAAAAAACCTAAATTGATTCGAATTAAAAAGATCCTCTAACTGCCCTCCAGGATTTCTCCAAGTTCCCATATCTGCAAATCCTGTTACTTGGACAGCCCACTTTTTTTTGAACATCAAAGTATGGCGATATTCTGTATTGATTATAATCTGCGCAGTGCCTCGATCTATTCGATTACCTATCCCTCTTATATTAACATGGCTATCTGCTACAAAGGGGGCAAAGGGAGAGTCATTGTTAGTAGCGATACCAAGCTTAACTCTATTAGCAAAGTTTCCTTTTTTGCCTATACGTAGGTAGGTACTGGCTTCAAACTGAGCACTGACGAATATACTCTGATCTAAGGTGTTGTAAACCGATTGAAGATTAGTAAAGTACTTAAGACCACTCTGATAAAAGAAGTGGTAGTTGATTCTATCTTCATTGAAGATAAACTTGGTCAGCCATTTGGTTTGCTGAAGAAAAATAGGACCTATAAAGTCCGTTACTGGATCACTAACCTTATTATAGGTTTCTACAAAGTACGTAGCACCGAATTGTATGTTCCGATTGTAGTTAAGATGATGGATGGCAGATATAGACAGACCATCATTATCATAGTTGTAAAGCACCTCATCTTCTCCAAAGAACAAGGGCTCTCTAGATGCCCATTTGCTGATACTCCCATTAAGGCCCCAGTTGCCATTATTGATCCTCGGTACCGCAAAATACACTTCTCCACCATGTCTGCCATCATTGATTTGGTAGACGGCACTAAGCTGTTGTCCTTTTCCCTTCCAGTTGATATCAGCAAAGCCGAGCTGAAGAAATGCATTCCCTTCTACGATCCCAGAGTTGAAGATCGGTATGAGTGTTCGGACCTCCTCTATATCGAAGGTGAGTATGACATCTTCATCTATAGTATCAAGACTATACGAAGCGTTATTGATACTCACAAGATTTTTGAGACGCTGGACATCTTCTTCTAGCGTTTCTTCTATAGACTCTTCACCAGGTTGAGTAAGAAGATTGCTCTTTAAGTATTTCTCATTAGAGTTCTTCTTTCCGTTAAACTTAATTTCCGATATCGTCTTGACAACGTCTTGCGCATTGATCCTTTCAGATATGATCATGATAAAAAACCCTAAAGACATGATCTTTAGGCTTAAGCTTAATTGCATGTTATACTTCCTATGCAAGTGGTTTGTGGCTTTATAAATTGAATCTTATACCAAAGTTTAATGTTGAAGCTTGCCCTCCCGTTGCGGCTAAAAACTCATTGGTAAAATCTGTCACGAGTACTTCAAGTTCAAACTTAGGTGTTATCTGATACTTTGTCCCGATACCTACCTGTGCGAAGTAATCAAAATCTGCTTGCCAAAACGGAGAGTATCCTCCTAGTACATAGAACGTTGATTTCCTAGAGGGATTGTAGCTGATGATTCCTGTTACTGGTGTAGAAAACCTGTTGTTGAATCCTATATCTTCTAGCAAGAAGTCCAGCTCGGTAAAAAGTGAAAAGTTGCGACCGATAGCGAAGTCATTAAATACCTGTGTCCACCACGTAGCACCATCCCAGTCGATGAATGGTTGCTCGGCGTTGCCAGTGAGATCATCGCCGATAGCAAATACATATGAACTTTGTACAGAGAAGTTCGACCATTTTGGGATTGGCGCCCATCTTATTTGTGGGCCGAAGGCCGTTATGCCATTACGCGAACTAGTTTCTGATGAAGGTGAAAAAACTTCAAATCTTGAAGTAGAAGCTGGAGCATTTTGTACTCTTCGATATCGTGTGCTTATACCTATATTAAATCGATCTGTAAGACCGTATAGAGCTGTTAAGCTAGTTGTTAGAAAAGTGGCTCTATCAGTTAAGTTGCCCGGCGACCCTGTAGCTTGGGTAAAGAGGTTGTTAAAGATCTTTATCTCCGCAGAACCTTTTTGTATAGTTGATGAGACTACATACCTGGCAGCATTATTACCTCCTGCAGCAGCCCCAACACCTTGTGGTGCAGATGAGTCATTGATGCTCCAGTCATAGGGGTAGTAACCGATCTTCGAGCTTTTCGATATGGGGGTGTCTCTGTATTGATTGATAAAATCTATGGTTCCTGATTTGTTAGAACCAAAGTCTGAAGGATACCACTTGAAGATCTGTGATAAGTTCACCCTATTGCTATTTACTTTTATAAATGAATCATCATTTAGCGAAAGTATAGTTTGCTTGTCAAGTTGTGCTTCAAGGTTTTCAGGACGATAAGCAGTATCAGTGATAGGAGGGCATCCTAGTGCTCCACAAACCAAGACAAAGTGTAATCTCCCGTCTTTATATGGGGCTAGGAGTTTCTTCTTTTCAAGGTCGGTCAGTGTTGTTCTCTCTCCAGCTACAGTGACTTTTTTGCCATTGAAGAATCCTTTGACAGATTGAACGGATGATAGCGGATATGCAGCTGCTGCGAGATTGATCACATGCAGGTTGTAGGCGTTGATGTAGAATGCTTCTATGGTTCTCTGATCAAGACCACTTAAGTCAGCATTAGATATTTCTTCTATGAGACTTGCGAGGTTTTCGTTATTCTGGAGCTGCTTATAATCTACAAGTCCGTCTTTCACATGCGCAGTTAATAATGCATCGACTCTATCAAAAAACGAATTATCGATCTTCCCAGCGAAGAGTGAGCTGATGCTCATGGTGATGATTGCTAGGACAGTTATTAAATTTTTCATTTTGATTTTGATTTATCAATTTTAAAATGGAGCCTCACCTTTTAGTAAGACTCCGAAGTTACATTTATATGGCAACTATGCCTTGTACATTATTCTCTGGAAGGTTTCCACTTACGTTTTGTATGAATTCTAGATTTTCGCCTACAACTCTGTATACTCCGATCGTTCCTCCAAAACCATGGAGTTGATAAAGGAAGTTTCCGTCATCTGAGATCCACATGTCGATCCATCCTTCTGTCGTAGAGAATGCAGCTCCAGGGTCTGTCGTGTTACCAGTCGCCCCGATACCAGCTGCTGCTATCTGATCTACAAGTTCTATGACTCCATTATCAAAACTGTAGCAGGCTAATCCAGCTTCGATAGCGTTAGAAACAAAGAACAAATTCTCATCAACATTAAAGTCTAACCAACAAGCTGTTCTGCCTGTGTTGTTCAAGCCCGATGCTACATCAAGACTGATCGGTGTAAGCTGTCCTGATGAGTTGATCTGCCATGTTGATACTGATCCATCTTGTAGAGCAGGAAAGGCAGGTGGCGTTCCATCTGCCTGAAACTCACGTGCTTCAGTCACTACTACAATGTTATCCCCTACTACTTGAAACCCAATAGCAGACGGAAGGTTTCTGTTTTCGTTATTATCTCTCAAAGTAGAAGTAGCACCATCAGTGATAGAAGCGCTTAGTGTTCCATCTGCATTGACTTCATATACAACGATTTCGTTTTGATCATTAGTCGCTAGAGCAGAAGATCCAGCATTGATAGATGAAACTACCAAAAACCGACCATCAGGTGAAAAGTGCACAGCAGAAGGTCTATTAGCTAGTTCTCTTAGGGATCCGTCGATAGGAAGTAAGTCACCTCCGTCAGTTAACCAGTATCCTACCAAGCTTCCTTGTTGTGCTGGCTCGCCTGCATCTGCAAACTCAGGGCGTGCTATGTTAGACACATATACTAATCCATTGAGACCGTCCTGTGCTGAAGCATTATATGCTACACTATTAGGACCTACACCATCAGTTCCTTCAGTATCTGAAAGCTCTAGTGAAAAGTCATCTTGTATGTCAAATACTGACAGAGAAGCGCTACCCGCATTTACAGCAAGTAAAAATTCGTTATCCGTTGTTTTGTTAAGTGCGTAAGCACTGATCAATGGATCGAGACCTTCGCCTCCATCAAAATCCCCGCCGTTACCGCCAGATTGAAACTGGCCGATAAAATCTAATGTGCCTTCTGCAGTTCTGCCGTATGATACAACCCAGTTTTGCCCTTGGACAGCTCCTTCTACTTGTCCAGTACCATTAGTCATAGCGTATACTGCACCTACATGACCTTGTGAGTTGGCAGTTGGAGTGTTAAGAGCTGGTGTGTTAAAACTGTCGTCATCACTACAGCTGACCATAGTTAAGGTAGCTAGAGAGATGAGTGAGAGAATTTTAATTAGAGAGTTCATTACTTTTATTGTTAGAAAAGGAATTATTTGTTTTAGTATCCTTTGGTTAAAAGATTATTTATTTAGAATCCACTTCATGCCCGAAGTGGATTCTTTTCTTTTGCAAACAACTGACTGATGATCGTTATCAGTTGTCTAGATCCAATCATACCGTTGTAGATTGATTCGAGTTGGCCCTCTCTCACGAGTAATAAGACAGGAAGGTTTTTGATTTTCAATTGGCTTTTAATCTGGTTAGCAGCTAAGCCATCGATTCTCTGAAATGTCACCTGGCCTGCTAGGGTTTGTTCTGCTCTTTCTATAGCTGCTTCAAGTAAGAACTTCTCTCCAGTTTCTTCTGGTAAGAGATAGATGATGTTATATCGCTTCTCATCTTTAGTTCCTTCTAGGAGCTCTTCAAGAGTGCTCATTTGATTTGGTGTTTCTGTTTTGTAATGTGTCATTCACTTATAGATACTTCAGATTGACACAAGTAGTTGTTCCAATTCAATAATTATCTTGTAAGTCATTGATAATCAATTGAATATAATTTATATAGGATAATCTAGCAC
>CAZXIE010000163.1:0-6100 GCA_964640065.1 uncultured Saprospiraceae bacterium | reverse complement strand
TGGGACCTTCTTGTTTTGGTTGTTACTCGGTATGGCTGCAGGCATAGTCGTAGGTGTTTTCGGTATCAGTCACCTCATAGAGCATCACCAGATCTTATTATGGGCTTTCTTTTTTGGGCTAGTCCTGGCGAGTGCCGCTTACTTCGCATTAGATATAAACTGGAATTTATATTATACCATACTTGCTATAGCAGGAGCAACATTAGCATATGGGATGACCCAGTTCTTGCCTGCTCAAGGATCTGAAAACCCCTTGTATTTGATTATGTCAGGTATCCTAGCTATATCTGCTCTGATGCTTCCTGGCTTGTCTGGATCTTTTATCCTTTTGCTTTTGGGTTTATATCAAACTGTGATAGGAGGAGTGAAGGGCATCTTATCAGGAGACTTGAGTAAACTATCAGTGGTAGGTTTCTTTAGTGTAGGAGCCTTGATAGGCTTGTTCACTTTTTCACGTGTGCTGTCTTATCTATTCAAGAGATTCCCTTCTGCTACCATGGCCACGATGATAGGTATACTCTTTGGTTCTCTATCTAAGTTGTGGCCATGGAAGATTATCACAAGTGCCATTGAAAAGAAAACGGGTTTAGTTGTCCCACTCCAAGACGCAGTCTTACCTGACAAGGAAGCTCTTAAGGTAGCCGTTGAGGTCAATGTTTCGCCGATCCAATATGCAAATTTTGCTGAACCACGCACTATTGCTTGTATCGCTTGTATCCTTCTAGGAATACTGGTAGTTATCCTTCTCTCAAAATTTAGCTCATCTAAGGGCTAAAGAATGTAGCTCAGGGAGATACATATTGTAAATTTATTTAATATATTTGTGGATAACCTGAGACAGAACTCATTTCTGTACACACAATTTAAACCTCATGATGAGACCAAGATTATGGATGGCTTTCGTGCTAATCTTTACAATGGTAGCACAAGTATCCGCTCAAAGCGAGCTTAAAAAAGCTGAAAAGTTGCTAAAACTCAAGGCTTTTGATCTAGCAATCAAGAATTACAAAACTGCATTAGTCAAACATCCAGATAACGCTGACGGCTATGCCCAATTAGGAGAAGCATATCTCATGACTAATCAACTGCTCGATGCATTGAAGTCTTATGAAAGAGCTTTCGCCTTAGAGGGAACAGTGGACAGTAAGTACAAACTACAGTATGCGACGGCCTTAAAAAAAGTCGGTCTTTATGATTTAGCAGAGTCAGTCTTCTTCGAATACGCCTCAGTCGATCAGAATGTAGCTAATCATATGTTAGCTAGTACTGAGTACGCTAAGTCTTTGCTGCAAAAGCCAGACGAGTATGATATTGTTACTTTCGATCATAACTCTAGTAGTTCTGACTTTGGTGTAGCCTTTTTTAAGGATCAAGTTGTGTTCTGTTCGTTTAGAGATGATTTGATGCGTGATAATGACAAGAAAAACCAGAGTCACATACAGCAGAAAGGAAATCAACTATATACGGTTGCACAAGTGAGTGGAGGCCAGAGTCCTGATTTCTTACGTCCTGATTATAAAGAGATTTATAACATCGGTCCTCTTTCTTACTCTAAGGATGGTGGCATGGTATCATTCATGAGAAACACTTTCACCACAGGATCTAATCAGATCTTTTCCGATGAAAGTAACATGAGTATATATGTGGCATTCACCACAGAAGATGGAGACTTCACTGACGAGAAGCCTTTCCCTTATAACCAGATAGAATATTCATATGCCTTTCCTAATCTAGGATTTGATGGAAGCGCACTCTACTTTGCGTCTAATCGACCAGGAGGTTTAGGAGGCTTTGATCTATATGTGAGCTACTTCCAAGAAGGCAAATGGTCAAGACCTGAAAACCTTGGCCCAGAAGTGAATACTGTGGGTAATGAGATTACACCATTTTTTGATGGTGACAAATTATACTTCGCATCGGATTATCACTTTGGATTGGGTGGTTATGATAACTTCTCTGCTACAGTTAATAACGGGATATGGTCACAACCGCAGAATCTTGGGAAGGGCATCAACTCTCCTTCAGATGATTACTATCTAAGTCCTGACTTGCAGGGTAATACTCTCTACTTCAGTTCTAATAGACTAGGTGGAAGTGGTAAGGATGACATATACATTGGCTACCCACTTCTACAGCAAGAGGAGGCCCCATTGGCTGTTATCGAAGAGTACGCCGTACCTCAAGCGGTTAATCTTGATGACCTAGCTCAGGAAGTCCGTTCAGATATTTCTTCCACTTCCGTAAATACTACAAGTCAAAATCAAGCTAATCCATCGATAGTAGCGGTAAGTTCAGGAGAGTCAGTCGCTATTATAAGCGAGACTGCATTATCAGATTTTAGTGGTGCCAAATTAACTGCCATTACTACTCCGTCACTTCCAGATGTTGGTCCTGTAGATGAATGGGCAGAAGTATTCTTTATACAGCTTGCATCACTTTCAAGATCAGAAGGTCAAATAGAAAGGTATGAGAGACTTTCCAGTTATGGTAGACTATACAGATTCTTTAAATCTTCTTCTGTGAAGATTAGATTAGGTACGTTCACCACAAGATCACATGCTGAAAGTGTATTAAGAGATGTACATGGCAAAGGATATAGAGATGCATTTATTACACGAGATATACTTGCTACATCAAGTTACGAGCTTCTTGGTTCTAACCCTGATCCCAATGCAGCAGATGCTAATGCTTGGGTCAATGATTACAACCCTGAATCATCTTATAAGGTAAAACTTGCTAGTTATCAAGATCCTCTGAAGTTTCAAGTAGACAAAGTACTTGACCTAGGAAGACTAGAGCAGTGGACAAAAGGTGATTGGACTATCTTCATAGTTGGAGGGTTCGAGACTATAGATGACGCTAAGAAAGCTCGGATAAAAGCCATGAATAGGGGTTTTGTGGATGCTGAGATCGTTCAAGATGACGCAGGAATACTCTCAAGAGTTAGTGAGAATTAACTAGAAAATATAGTAGTGAAAGTGAAGGAGTGCTTGATTCAAGTACTCCTTTTTTTATGCATCTATCTATGAGATGAGATTCATGTCGTCATCCCACTCTGCAATATCCTCTCTTTTACTTTGGTCAACGCACTTCGCTAACCACTCTTGATCATACTCAACGTCATGATCTTGTAAGACTTCGTCAGGTACACCATCCCATATATTAGGAATGTTCCCTTTATACCCGAGATCCTTGATACCCATACGAGAAGTATAATAACCGGTCATAGTGAGGTTGCGCATTCTATCAAAGAAAGAGATACCTACAGCCATATCAGGCTTCTTATTATCAGGGTCAGGATAAGCGATGTCTTCTATGATTTCTATTTGTTGCTCTGCAGAAGAATCTACGAAAGGGGCATCGTATCTACTTCTAGAAATTCCATTGAGCCACGCAACACCTCCTCTCAAAGGTAGCTGATGACTTGGTAAGTCTTTAACTATGAACTCTATAAAAGCCGGTACTTCTGCTTCAGTTGCTGAGCCGGCAGTGTCAGTAGCTGGAAGTATGATATCACAAAGGGTCGCGATTGTTTCCAATTCTTGCTCTGTGAAGTAGGTCTTTGAAGTCACTTCTTCATCCCATTCTTTTTCTGATGCAGTTCTACCATACAGGTTATCATTTGCAACTATTGGTACATCCGTATTCTCAACCTTACATCCTGATGTTGTAACGAAAGCAGCACCAGCTACTGATGCAACCATCAAGGATTTGAGTGATTCTCTTCTATCCATACAACTAGATATTTTTCTTTTTAAACTCTTCGACTATATATTCTGAAGTCCTCATACTTAGAGCTAGTATAGTCCAAGTACAGTTCTTATCTGCCTGTGATGAGAAAGGACCTGCATCTACTACAAAGACATTGTCAGCATCATGAAGTTGTGATAAGCTATTCGTCACCGAAGTCTTTGGATCATCACCCATCCGTGTGGTTCCTACTTCATGGATGATTTGCCCAGGAGCTCGAAGTCCGTAGTCTTGGTCTTTACCAGGTTTATCTCCAAGCGGTATACCTCCCATATTTTCTAAGAGCTTTTCGAAAGTATCATGCATGTGCTTAGCTTGTAGTTTTTCATAGTCAGACCATCGATAGTCGAACTTGAGTACTGGGATGCCCCATTGATCGACTACATTAGGATCGATAGAACATCGGTTTTCAAATCTAGCGATCGACTCACCACGGCCGGACATACCGACTATCGAACCATAGAACTTCTTGACATCAGTTCTTAGCTTATCTCCATATCCTCCTATCTGACCATCCATAAATCGATTTAAGCCAGAGGCATCAAAACCAAAACCATAGGATGGCATACCAAGTCCACCCCACACTTCTATGTGATATCCTCTTGGAAAGTCTAGCTTCTTATTATCCAACCACCACGGAGAGTAGATATGCATACCACCAACACCATCCTCGTTATATACTTTACGATTCATCAAAGCTGGCACAAATCCCATCCTATCAGCTCCTGTACTATCGTGTAGGTATCTGCCTACATGGTCACTGCTGTTACCAAGTCCATTAGGATGTTGAGAACTCTTAGAGTTAAGAAGTATGCGAGCTGAAGAACAGGCAGATGCTCCAAGGATGACTGCTCTTCCTTTTAGCTCATACTCTTGTCTGTCATGTTTGTTGATATAGGAGACACCTGTAGCCTTTCCTTCTGTATCGGTAGTTACAGTTTTGACCATACTGTCCATATACAGATCTATGCTTCCGCCATTTTTCATAGCAGGGAATATCAGACAGGAGCCTGATGAAAAGTCCGCATATGCATTACATGATCGATTACACTGACTGCAGTAAAAACAAACTCCTCTCTCCTTATTCAATCTTTTCGTCAGGATAGAAAGTCGAGAAGGTATTACGTCCACACCTAGTTTGCGAGCTGACTTGATATAATACAGCTCATGTAGTCTAGGCTTTGGTGGAGGTAAGAAGAAACCATCTGGATCATTATGTCTTCCTTCCTTACTACCAAATACTCCAACTAGCTTGTCAAGTTTATCGTAGTAAGGTTTTATATCATCATAGGATATAGGCCAGTTAGCTCCAAGTCCATCTATATCTCTGCGTCTAAAGTCGTCAGGTCCAAACCTTAAGGATATTCTTCCCCAGTGATTAGTTCGTCCACCAAGCATACGTGATCGCCACCATAAAAACTCGGTGCCTTCTGCTTTAGTATATGGTTCTCCCTCGACCTTCCAGTCTCCCCAAGACATATCAAAGTCTCCGAATGCTCTCTTTGTACTCGCACCTCTGCGAGGAGATTGCCAAGGCCATTTCATTTGAGTTGCTGTCTCAGGGTCTTTAGGATCAAAATATCCTCCAGCTTCCACAAGAGCTATTTTGAGTCCTGCATTGGCGAGAACATTTGCTGACATACCTCCTCCAGCTCCTGATCCTACTATGATAGCATCATAAACCTTGGATGATTCTTTTATTTGGAACATAATTAACGCGTCTATCTGAAATATACAGACACGAAAAGTATAGAACGAAAGTGTGGACAGCTAATCTTAAATAATTAGACCAAAGACGTGCTCGTCCATGGTTACACCATCTTTAATAATACGAGATTGTCGGACCCCTTCTTTGATAAAGCCACATTTTCTCAAGAGCTTAATGGATCCTAAGTTGTTACTAAACACTCCAGCTTCTAATCGTTGATATCCATAATCTGATCTACAGAGATCTATGAATAACTGGAGAGCTCGCGTACCTATTCCTTTTGACCAATATGGCTCACCTAACCAATAGCCGACTTCACCAACATGGCTATATACATCATCTTGAGATATAGCTCCGATAACTCCGCAGAGATTATCATCAACTGTGATGGCTTTTATTACTTCCTTCTCAGCGGTGAGGGCATAGTTGATGTACCACTCTGCATCAACTTCGCTGTAAGGATGTGGAAATCGATCTCTCAGATTCAGCCATATCTTTCTATTATTGGCTATCTGAGCGAGTGACTTCTGATCATCTGTTGTAAGATCTCTTAGGAGCACATCAGAGCGCATCTCTATAACTATTGATTAGTTTGATAAGCGGTTTGGCT
The DNA here is from genome assembly GCA_964640065.1 of uncultured Saprospiraceae bacterium. Lineage (GTDB taxonomy): Bacteria > Bacteroidota > Bacteroidia > Chitinophagales > Saprospiraceae > JAJRXG01. The sequence continues at coordinate 32 of CAZXIE010000163.1, read as the reverse complement.
GGACCTAGTGAAATACCATTTATTTCTCTTTG
>CAZXIE010000162.1:0-6136 GCA_964640065.1 uncultured Saprospiraceae bacterium | reverse complement strand
AGTTGAAGCGGATCATATTCGCTTTACCATGTGCTGAGGAGGCACCAAATCTGACTGAGCGAAAGATGGAAGCCATGAAGGTCACATAGTAGTCCATCAAGTCTTCGGTAAGTTCTCCTTGATCATGGAGTTGTCGGATCATATATAATCCGAGCATATCTGCCTTGCCCTCTTCGAGAGCTGATGCGTGTTCCTTGAGAGCAGTTCGTACGGTGCCCTTATCATTGATGGTGTTCTTGATGCCGAGTCCGTGTGCTACTTCGTGAAACATCGTATTAGAAAAGAAGGCGTCGAAAGTGATATGCTTACGTTGGCTATCATCGACGAGCATGTCTGCGATCGGTATGAGGATCTTGTCAAACTTTGCTTTCATCGCATTCTTCAGCTGAAGTCTTCGTGTTCCTTTCGCCAGTTGTACTTCCTCATCATTGGGGAGATTGATGGCGATGGTCTTACTGCCGGAGTTACAATCACCAGCGTAGTAGATGACATCGTAAGCATTGAGCTCCGTGTCCGTGCCAGGAGTCTCGGCTTTGTACTTGGCATCGACAGGTAACCCCTTTTGTAAGTTGGGGAGGAAGGCCGCATACTTGGCAAGTCGTTGACTCCACTCCATGTCCTTTACTAGCACATAAGCTTCATGCGCAGCCTTATAACCGAAGAGCTGATCTTCGTAGTTTTCTATAGGGCCGATGACGACATCTATCTGGTTCGTCTTCATATCGAGCCACGCCATATCACTCGGTTGATAGTTATCGGTGAGTAGCGCATCAGCTCTCAACGTGAGGTAGTTTTTGAGTCCTGCATTCTCGGCGAGCTCGGCTGCTTCGAGCAAGAGGTCAGCTACCTTTTTGACCTTCTCGGGAAACATCTCATGGTAAGGTATCGAGATCAGATTGCCGGCTTCATCTCTTCTGATATAAGTATATAAACTCGTCTTATCAGGGATGTCTGCAGCTTCAAATTCTTCCTTAGTCATGTCTGCAGGGTAGTAGTTAGCACCTGCAGGTTTGGAGCCTACACCTTCTATAAAAGGAGCATTGCCATCGAGCCGATCCCAAGGCCCATAGTTGATCATAGCATACGACTTCAGATCACTTTCGTAAATGTCTGACAAGAGTGACTCCCTATCACCATATGCATCGAACCAAAAGAGATCATTCATCACTTCAGAGGCATCGATGAGGATGCTGATCATCTTGCGCTGATCGCTCGACAGAACCGACAGATCAGTTGTCAACTCGAATGAAGTATATTTCGAAAGAAGTGCCTTGCTGCTCGAGGAGGCTGAGTCAGTCGAAGAAGCAGTTTTATCAGATTGCTCTTGATCTGTTTGGCAAGCAGCGAACAGCAGGGCGACGGTCCATAAATAGAGATGTAGTAGACGATTCATAATGAACATTTACGAAAGTGAAATAGCAAAATACACAAATACAAATGTTAAGGCCGCATCGAGATCGCTGAGCAGGTGTGGGAAGGTTATGTTTAGATGAGAAAAAGCCTATCTTCGCACTGCTAAATCAGATTTTCGTAATCGCATTTTGGTAAATTAAATTTATATGGCTACTTATAGAACACCAGAAAAAGTAAGCGAGATATTCGCTAAACACGGCGGAGACGCTAAAAATACCGGCTCAACAGAAGGGCAAGTTGCATTATTTACATTTCGTATCAACGAGCTATCTCAACACCTCAAGGAGAATAAGAAAGATCACTCTTGTAGAAGAACACTCTTAGGTCTCGTAGGTAAAAGAAAAAGACTTCTCAAGTACTTAGCAACTAAGGATATCGAGAAGTACAGATCTCTGATCGAAGAGCTTGGCATCAGAAAGTAAGGTGTCAGTAATCGATATATGACTATCGACTTTTTCAAATAAGGCTACAACTACAAACACTGCTTTCGCTAAAGAGCGAGGCGTGGGCTATATATATGGCCCAACGATACCTATAAATAAATGACATAAAATCTATGTCATATTAAGCTAACGAGGCGTGGAGACAGAACAAAGAAAATGCGCCTTATCAAAACAGATGTTACATCATGGGTTTAAAAACACCTATTACCACCTCTTTTAACTTACCTAATGGACAAGAGGTGACTCTTGAGACAGGCAAACTTGCCGCTCAGGCTCACGGATCATGTGTAGTCAGAGTAGGCAAAATGATGATCTTCGCTTCAGTGGTCTCAGCACATGAACCAAGAGAAGGTCAGAGCTTCTTTCCACTATCAGTGGACTACCAAGAAAAATACGCTAGTGCGGGACGTATCCCAGGCAACTTCTTCAGAAGAGAAGCAAGACTTAATGATTATGAGATACTGATCTGTAGATTGATCGATAGACCGATCAGACCATTGTTTCCAGATGGATATATGAATGATACACAGATCATCATCAATCTGATCTCTGCTGATCCAGATCTCAAGCCAGATACATACGCAGCACTTGCTGCCTCTACAGCACTGAGTGTGTCAGATATACCATTTGCAGGACCTATCTCTGAAGTAAGAGTGGCCAAAATCAATGGTGAATATATCGTCAATCCTCAAGCAGGTGAGCTCGCAGATGCAACGCTTGATGTCATCGTAGCAGCAACGCTAGATAATGTGATGATGGTAGAAGGAGAGTCAAAGGAGTGTCAAGAGGCTGAACTTGTAGAGGCTATCAAGCTCGGACACGAAGCGATCAAAGTTCAGTGTCAAGCGCAGCTAGACCTCGCTCAGAAAGTTGGAGAGAAGGCAACTGTGAAAAGAGAAGTTGTACTTCCTGAGGTAAACGAAGAAGCTAAAAGCTTCGTCAAGGAGTTCGCCACTTCAAGAATACTTGAAGTAGCAGAAGGAAAACACGATAAGCTCACAAGAAAGAAGGCTTTCAAAAAACTGAAGGAAGATCTAGTTGCTCATATAGAAGAGACGAAAGACGAGGAGTGGATAGACGCTAATATGGGTGATGCTAAAGGAGCCCTTGATAAGCTCAAGAAAGAAGTCATCCGAGAGATGGTCCTTAGTACAGAGATGAGATTAGATGGTAGAAGTCCATCGGACGTCAGAGGTATCTGGACAGAAGTAGACTACCTGCCGAGTGCACACGGATCTGCGATCTTTACAAGAGGAGAAACTCAGTCACTTACATCAGTGACACTAGGTACTAAGCTCGACCAAGCGATGGTCGATACAGCACTTAGTACTGGATACGAAAAGTTCATCCTACACTATAATTTCCCAGCACTGTCTGTCGGTGAGACGAAGCCGATGAGAGGTCCAGGACGTAGAGAAGTAGGACATGCTAATCTAGCTGGAAGATCTATCAGGCAGATGCTACCAGATGAGTCACCATATACACTAAGAGTTGTCTCAGACATACTCGAGTCTAACGGTTCGTCATCTATGGCTACTGTATGTGCAGGTTCACTTGCTCTCATGGATGCAGGTATACCGATGAAGAAAGCAGTATCAGGTATCGCTATGGGGATGATCTCAGATGGAGATCGCAATGTCATCTTAAGTGACATTCTTGGTGATGAAGATGCACTCGGAGATATGGACTTTAAGGTAACAGGTACTAGAGATGGTATCACTGGTTGTCAGATGGATATCAAGATAGACGGTCTACCATATGCACAGCTAGAGAAGGCACTCATGCAAGCTAAGGATGGGCGGATCCATATCTTAGATGAGATGGATAAGTCGCTAGCTGAAGCTAGACCAGAGCCTAAAGATCATGCACCACGTATGATCGAGTTACGTATAGCTAAAGAATTTATCGGCGCAGTGATCGGACCTGGAGGTAAAGTAATCCAAGAGATGCAAGCTGTGACTGGTACTACCATCAATATCGAAGAAGTAGATAACGAAGGTGTGGTAAGTATCTTTTCGACGGATGCCAAGGGTATCAAGGAAGCTAAGAGGATGATCGACGATATCGCCTTTATGCCTCAAGTAGGAGATGAGTACGATGCTATAGTGGCAAGTGTGATGCCATACGGTGTATTCGTCGACTTCAAAGGCAAGAGTGGGTTGCTTCACGTCAGTGAGATCTCATGGTCTCGTATCGAAAAAGTAGAAGATGTCTACAAAGTAGGTGATGATGTAAAAGTGAAACTCATCGGCGTAGATCCAAAGTCTGGTAAGTTCAGACTCTCTAGAAAGGTGCTTCTGCCAAGACCTGAAAGAAAGCCTAGGCCAGAGAGTAAACCACGAGACGAAAATTCTGATAGCTGAGCAGAGGCCTAACCTAGGGTAAAGAGGGAAAGGGAGTGTCCTATATGTGAAGATCAGAAGCTATGCGACTGAACATTAACATATTAATTATGGCATTTTTTTTGATCTGTAGAAACTTTATACCCCCTTGTTACGTATTATAAGTGTCCTTTACAACTTATTTGTGAAGTTGTCAAGAGGCGTATTTACAAATTTTAAGAATCGTTTGTTCCTGAATGAGGCAGCTAAAGATAACCAATAAGATAACCAACAGAGAGTCACTCTCTTTAGACAAATACCTGAATGACATCAGTAAGATAGATCTTCTCACTGCAGATGAAGAGGCAGAACTAGCACGTGCGATACGTGCTGGAGACGAGGCCGCTTTAGAGCGCATGACGAAGAGTAATCTGCGATTTGTCGTATCAGTTTCTAAGCAATACCAGAATCAAGGCTTATCACTTAGTGATTTGATCAATGAAGGCAATGTCGGTCTGATGAAGGCTGCCAAGCGATTTGATGAGACTAAGGGATTTAAGTTTATATCATATGCCGTATGGTGGATTAGACAATCCATCCTTCAAGCGATCGTCGAGCATGCTCGTATCGTAAGATTACCACTTAACAAAGTAGGGTCTTATAAGAAGGTCAATGATGCAGTACTTTCTTTTGTACAAGAGTTCGAAAGAGAACCATCAGACGAAGAGCTAGGTGAGATCTTAGAGATGCGTCCAAAGGATGTAACTAAGATGAAGATGAACGGTAGTAGACACCTTTCTTTTGATGCGCCGATCGGCGGTGAAGAAGGCGATGCTACGATGTTGGATTTGCTCATATTTGACGCTGATGGAAGCCCAGATAATAAGCTAATGGAGGACTCACTTCGCGATGAAGTCAAGTATGGTCTTTCTATGCTATCATCTAGAGAAGTAGAAGTGCTGACAGCATACTACGGCCTTAGAGGAAGAAAAGCGATGACTCTTGAAGAGATTGGAGAGTTGTACGGTCTTACTCGTGAAAGAGTTAGACAGATCAAAGAAAGATCTATCAGGCGCTTACGCAAATCTGTCAACAAAGACAGTCTCAAGTCCTACTTAGGATAATCTTCACGTATATGTCACAGGCTTAGATGCAACGCATTGTCATCATAGTCGTACTAGCTGCTGCAGCTTACTTCATATATCAGACGATTATGAATTACTTGTCTGCCATCAGCGGTACTCGATCTGCTGCGCGACAGGATCTTCTCCAGTTAGACGAATTGCTAGATGTATATGATCTAGGTGAGTGGGATGATCACGAGATCGAGTTACTCTCTAGGAGATATGAGGTAGCACAGAAGACAGAGGTTTATTCATACATAGATTATGGTTGTTTCTTTTCTATCTATGACGAAGCTATCATGGCCTTCGCGCATAAGGAGTACAAAGAAAATGACCTTGAACTCATCGTTATAGCATTTCATGATAAGCGTTATCACTTTACCATTAAGGGTGGGAAAGTGAACATGTCTCAGAAGTCAGTACAAGGTGGGAATATCGATCTAAGCGATGGACTCAAACTTCAGCTCGATAATCGAACAGCCCATATCGATACCAATATGTCTTCAGGACTCATGCCCATGTCTGTGGGAAGTAAAGAGATATTTAGTATAGCTACTGAAGATGAACTCACCAAGGATGCGGGACGTATGCTCCATAAACTCCAAGATTATACTCCACAAGAAGGAGCGATTATGAAGCTCGCCATCTCATTTGCCCTCGCTAATAAGCAGGTGTAGATTTGTCCCAAGTAGACAGTGGGTTTTACACCCACTGTATTAACAGAGGAGCTAGATTTTTTCTCTAACATCTATGATCTTTTCCTAGGGTATAAAACCCCAAGTCAAACGCGGTTGCATAGTTTTTGAACTTGCATGACCTCGTCGTGGTTCGATTC
>CAZXIE010000161.1:0-6164 GCA_964640065.1 uncultured Saprospiraceae bacterium | reverse complement strand
TTGAGTGAATAACCCATGCCACCCTTAAAGGACACAGTATTCTTTAAGTAGTAAGACAAGTCTATTTTGCCCTCGATATTATTGTTGTTATAAGTAACATCTGTGAATAATCTAAATTCGCTGGGTGGTTGATCTACTAAACCCTCAGCAAATAACTCTGAATCACTTTGATAGTTATTAGCGTTCAAAGAAGTGGTGAGGAATAGGTTTTTTGAGAGCATTGATTTTAACTGTGCGTTGATGACATTATTAGAGAAGGATAATTTGCCATCTAATTTTGTAAAATTAGACCCCTCATTAACTTCAAAAAATCCTCTAACACGATCGCCCGTCCTGAATAACGTAAAGTATAGTTTGTGTCTTGGGTGAAGTTCATGTTTGGCCTTGATAATTAAATCTAGATATGAGATGTTTCCTTGGGTTTCAAGAAAAGGAAATAAGGTGGGTTGAATGATTTTATTGAATTGGAAAGGGGCAGTAGTAGTTCGGACGTACGCTAGAAGTGAAGATGACTCGGGGCCTAGGGGTATATCGCTTTTTAAGAATATATCTTGGTTGTTGATCCCTGCATTGATCTTAAATTGTTTAGAAGTCGCTTCTTTTAATCTTATATCAATGATAGATGAAGATCTATCGCCATAGCTTGGGTGAAACTGATCTTTGTAGACTTTTAAGTCTTTGATTGTCTCAGGCGTGAAGATGGAAGTTAATCCAAGCGAGTGAAAGGGGTTGAATATTTCTACACCGTCCAATAATATTAGATTCTGGTCATTGTCACCTCCTCGTATCGAGAGGCCTCCTACGCCTCCAGCACCACTTTGTATGCCAGGTAACATTCTTAACGTCTGTAGAAGGTCATTGCTGCCTCCTACGGAAGGTGTGTTTTCTGCGATGGTCATAAGGTCTTGATGTTGGAAGGATGCCTTATTTGCAAAAGGGCTTTTCTTTTTTTCTTCGCTTATTATAATTTCTGGAAGAGTAGAAGTAGTGTTGAGTTTGAGATTTTGTTTTGTATCTGATTGGACACTAAGTTTAATCCTTGTAGGGGGTCTGCCGATATACGACAGATCTAAGAAGTGCTCGCCTGACGGTAGTTCGAAATTATAATATCCATCTACATTGCTACTGTGGGCGATGTCAGTTCCTATGACTTGTATCCATGCAAAAGGTAATACCTCTGCATGAGTACTATCTATAGTGTAACCGTAGACTTTGTATAGTGGCTTAGCTCTAAGCAAGAAAACATTGTCCTTCCTTGAGAGCTCTAGATTGTAGTATGTCGCGAGAGACTGTAAAATTTGTTCCTCATTAATTATAGCCAAGATATGATCAGCTTGTCTATCAGCTTTTATATCCTTTGGGTTGTATATGATCGATATATTTTTGTTTTGGGCGATGGATTTCAGTAGTGCGTCTAATGTTGTGTTCTCCTTAATAGTTTGGCTTTTAAGACATACTGCAGCAAATACTAATATAAGGACAATCAAGAATCGCTCTAGCTGCATACTCCACCTTTTATAATGAAGCCTTCATCTTTTACTTCTAATTCTGCTTGATAAAGTTCAGCTATTGCTCCTAAAAGTTCAGCTACTTTGAGTTGTTGCAGACTTCCACTGAATTCGCACTGCTTTATTGATGGTGGAAGTGATATGTCTGTGTCATACCAACGTTCTAAATCATCGATGACGAGATCGAGCTTCATACCTTGATATGAGACTATGCCTTGATACCAAGATGCGTCTTGAGGATCCTGTTGGCCTGTTATTTTTGATATTCTATCAGATGACAGGTGCGCAGTTTCGCCAGGAAGAAGAGTGACTTCGTCTGAAGACGATATATGTTGCACACTTACTTTTCCTTCATATAGACTGACACTTTGATTGGTCTTTGTGTCATCCAAGAGAAACTCTGTGCCCAATACCTTCGTCATGAAGTTGTCGCTTTCTACTATAAATGGGTGATCTACATCTCTGGCTACATTGAAAAAAGCCTTGCCCTTCAGTGAGATGTTTCTATTGGTTGAAAAATCTTTGTTATAGCTAAGTTCGGCTCCATCAAATAATGTAATCAAGGAGCCATCAGGGAGACTGAGTTTTTCATAATCAGATGAAGCAACTATAGTTGTATCGTACAATGCTTCGGTATGGAATTGGATTTTGGTGATATACCATACGGATGCGATGAGCCCTAATCCCGCCGCTAGTCCTGCTAGCCATCGCATCCTATAAATCGGAGTTTTTCTTTTGTTCAAATCAAGCCTGGCAGCGACTTTTTTATAATCGCTCTCAACGTCTATGGCTATGTCTGATGCAAATGAATCACTAATCTCCCAGGCCTTTGATAGGTCTTCTGCTACTAATCGATTAGAGGCATTCTCTTTTTTCCAATTTTCGAGTTCAACAAGCTCATCTGCTGATATATCTCGCTGCAGTTCTTTTCTGATAAGATCGATATAATAGTCTTGGTTCTTCATCTTATATGCTTACAACAGTTCGAAACATCATATCCCCTATATGAGTATGAAAAAAAGTATAATCAGGGTTTTAGATCTATACTCCGCTACTGCCTTCTTCAAGATTTTCAGGGCTTTGGTCATCTGATTTTCTATCGTCTTGGTGGATATGTCTAACAAGGCAGCAATCTCTTTATGAGGGCGCTGATCTATACGACAGAGCATAAAGACCTCACGGCACTTGTCTGGCATCTGATCGATGGCCTGGTAGATTACTTGTTTGAGCTCTGTATCTTCTAAGACTTCAAGAGGATTCTGATCTTTAGAAAGAGCAAATGTTAGTGGAGTATCTCCACTGCCCATATGATGCCGCCTTGATTTCAGAATGTTGATAGCTCGATTGATGACTCCTCGTTTGAGGTAGGAGGAAAAGTGCATATTACTTGATAACTTTTCTCTAGACTTCCATAGCTGGATGAAGACCTCTTGAGCAGCATCTTTACTTGCTGTCTCATCCTTAAGTATTTGATTTGCAGAGACTACTAGGGTCTTATAGTGCACATCGAACAAATGCTTAAAGACCTCCTCATCACTCTTCTGTAAGCGACTTACGATTTCATGGTCTGATAGAGGCTGATTAAGCATACTGATATGGACGCTGCTTTTTATCTAATATATCACAATTCATATGATGAGTCTTTTGATCATAATCCTATAACGATATATTCTTGTCGAGTATCTATCTGAGAGCAATCATATTGAACCGAGAAAAAAGAGCAGAGGGGATTTGAATGATGGAAGCTAGAGCTCCTGTATACCAAAGTTGTTAAACAGCACTTCCTCATCTCTAAGATCTTGGGCGTTTTCCAAGCTCCTATAGATTCCCCATTTGGGGCGGATAAACTCTGCGCCATCTCTCCATGCATTGATGTTGTCGTTGCTGTATTCATAGATAGGTGTACCATCTCTATAGGACATGATGACTTCATAACTCCCCGGATTAGTGTACGTTACTCTTTCTACTACTTCCACCCAATGACCGCGGAATAAATCTAGGCTCTCGGTATGTATCGTTTCCTGATCGTCAGTTTCGGCATATCTGAGTTCCATGTTATTAGAGGAACCTCTCGCAGTAAAGGTGAATATAGGAAGGGAAGAGTCATCCCCTACTGACTTAAGCTGATGCAAGTGTGTGAAGTTGCGCGATGCCTGAAATCCCTCATCCAGTTTGAATATCCATTTGTATTCTACAGTCTCACCCTCGACAGCCAATAAGTGATCTGGGGATGGGCTATATGTTTTGATCTCATTACGTTGTCTGTCAACACGTCGACATCTATCATCATCTGCGTCTGTATGTAAGACAAAACGAAAGACGTGAGCATCGAGCTCATCATCAAATATCTCGTCGATATGTTCTCCAAAGGCAGTATGACCACAATCCGGAACTTCAATAGGGTTTTGACCTGGAGCTAGTACCGAAGAGATTAAGTCATATGTATCACCTGGCCCATCTGCAGTTAGAACGGTAGGGGGAGCTGGAGGGATCTCTTTTTCTAAAGCTATCACAACTGAATTGTTCAGTTCATCAATGTCATTATACTTATCGACGAATCCAGGCCTAAAAGCTATAGTGGCAGTTACTTCTGTCGTGTCTATATTAAAAGTGAAAGAACTCTCTATTTCTGAAGGTGCGGCATTGCCGATATCAAAAGTCACACTACTATCAAGCTGAGCCGTCAGATCGAGTTGATCAGCCCATGTGATAAGACTTACTTCTGTTGTAACAGATATATCAGTGTCTATAGCTGTTGGTGGTGCTAGCACCTCGTCACTATCACATCCGATAAAACCAATGAGTATGGATATGCAAAGAAGAAAGCCAAAACACTTTTCCATAGAACAAATATATCTCAGATCTCCTGAATGTTTCTAAGGATAAGGTAATGGGATAATAGGAGTAGACCTATATTCTGAATGGATATCAGGGGAATCATCGGTCAAATAACCATTCTAAGTTAAGTCATATGGTAAGGGGAGGCAGCAAAGTTAGCTTGAGATACTTATATCACTCTTCGCAAGCTAATCCGATAGATTGAAGGAACGCTACTGACTCTGGTAAGGTGTTCGTGCTGGTAATGACATCACCAGTGAGGTTGTTGGTTTGGGTTAATACCTCATCTTCAAAACACACAGTAAAGTCAGCCATGTCACCTGTATTAGTTACTGTACCAGTACATGTTCTGCAGTCGGCTCCGTCAGAGCAGCTAGATAGGAATAACGTAAGGACTACGGCGATGAGAAAGATAAGCTTGTTCATGTTTCTGATTTGGACTTATGAATCAAATGGTCTTAACAGATATCCTTGATCTGGATGAAGTTAAGTAGTCTCTGTTGAAATTTAGCGAGGGTTATCCCTTGGTCTTTTGGCTGATTAAGGCCGTCTACTCCCTTATCTGTTTGTCCTTTCTATCATCTTAAGCAATTTTATAACTCTATCTTCAAGTTCAAGTCTTTTGTGTTCAAACCAATCTTCTCTTTTGTCACAATTATGAATGATATGGTTGAATTTACTAAATGGCTTGCTTTGATTAATAGCATCGGCTAGTCGATCCTTTATCTCTGATTCATCTAGACTATCTATAAATGATTCCATAAACTTATAAGATTCAAAAGATTCTGGACATTCTAGTTTTGTTATATCCTTCGAGTTAGCTTCAATTTTTTCAAGGTCTTCTGCGAAGAACTCATCAAGCTCTATGTAGAGGTTTCGATCTGGATTTGGCAACTCAATAATTTCGCCCGTTCGATTATTGATAAATACATCAGAACCTATGTCATGAGTTTGTGCAAAATCATAGATGTTTTTTATGGTGTATTTCATTTGTTATGATTGTATTGTTATCCGTAAAAACATCCATATGTATCTGCATCAATACATTCTAATATCGAATCAATGTATGAAGATTCAGGAAATGGTTCGTAGGATTGCCATTTGCCTGAAGCTCTTTGCCAATATAGTTTCCAAACTTGTTCTGTTTTAAAGTAACGGATTTTTGCAAATGATAATTTTTGGTAGTCGTTTTGATCTGGATTGCCCCATACAGGTCTGATTGTAAATAGTTCAAATGTGTTTCTGGCAAAACTAAATCCGAAATCGAGTTTGCTTCTCATTTCCATTGGAGGTCTTTTGTCCTGTATGTATGATTCAACTTTACTATAGTTTATGTCTAGCATTCTTTCTTTGATTTTCAAGGCTGACTTGTACGTAGATAGACGGATCTGAGATTGGCGACGTGCTGATTTAAGAAGCATGATCACCGTGGGCAATTGTTAGTAAGCGTACTCATTTTGACGTCTGTGTTTGGAGCTTCTTTCTCGCGATCTTCAATTTATAAGGTCTACTAAAAGCTTCTGGTCTCATTGCAAATCTATCTGAAAACTTCATGACCATGTTTTTACTGATATTTCTTCTATATCTAAGTATGTCACTTATTAATTGGCGAGTAGTGTTTAGTTCGCGAGCTAAATCTGATTTACTTATGTTTTCATCTTTCATAATTGATTCCAACAACTCAACTGGATTCAACCTTTTTTTATATTGAGTTTTTCTATTATCAAATTCCTCTATCAGTATTTCTAATAACTCAAGTTCATCCTTAGTTCCCTTCTTCTTACCCTTTCCTTTTCTTTCTTTCTTTCTTTCTTTCCT
>CAZXIE010000160.1:0-6198 GCA_964640065.1 uncultured Saprospiraceae bacterium | reverse complement strand
AAGAACTTGCGATAGTTCTGTTTGCCCACATGTTCGAACATGCCGATAGATACAATATGATCGAACTGGCCTTCGAGCTCCATGTAGTCTTGTATGATGGTATTGACAGGAAGACCATTGGCATTGTCATTGGCATACTTAGCTTGCTCTTTTGATATGGTGATGCCAGTGCACTTCGCACCATAGCGCTCAGCAGCAAAGTTTAAAAAGCTTCCAAATCCTGATCCTATATCCAATACGTGGTCTCCCTCCTTGAGATTGAGCTTTCGACAGATGAGATCTAGCTTGTTTTCCTGAGCTTGATTCAGGTTGTCTGCATCTTTCCAGTAGCCACACGTGTAAGTGAGTCTATCATCAAGCATCTTCTCATAGAGATCATTGCCGATGTCGTAGTGTTCTTCTCCGACCTTATAGATCTTCTTTCGCTGAAGATTAAACACCATGCTTTTGAGTACAGTCAAAAGGACAACAGGGTTGTTCTTGAGCTTCGACTCTATATCTATGCTCAGCATCCTTGTGAAAAATTGATCTAGAGCTGGCACATCCCACCATCCGTCCATATAGGACTCTCCGGCTCCTAGAGTTCCTTTTCCCATGATGCGATTATAGAAGTCCTCATTATGTACTTGGATGTCCCAAGGCCTATCTCCATTGACCTTGATATCGGCCATATCAAATAGCTCTATCAGCGTGTCCTTTGCTGCCATATTTTCTTATCTCTCTGAATAGACTCCATAATAGGACGATTATCTGAAAATCTCATAGAGAGTCCATCTAAAACATAGGACTAAAGTTGATGAAAAGGTTAGATGTCAAGATGACATCATATTATGATACCTCAAAAGCCCTCTAAGTATATACCCTGAGAGGGATTACCATAAATTCTCGCAACAACATATATTAAAATTACATATATGTTGTTTTCTATATAAGTTTTGTATTTTTGTGATGTTCTAGTGTATCTACCTGCGAGTTTACCCCAAAGAAACTCCCACTAAATGTTAAAGAATTACTGACAATCAATTAATTGTTTGTTGTATTGCGTGTACTTGTTATATGCAATTATCTTTAATGCGACTGCCTAGACCGTTTTTTTATTAAAGAGTAAAAAACCTGAAGATGGTAAATGTAAAATCCCTGGCATTCATATGCCTGCTGCTATGTGGTTGTATGTACGGCGCAGCTCAAGAAACCATCACTGCAACCTTTACGTCCACTATGGACGCGACTATTTTTAGCGAAGATTTAGATGGCGCTAACGGCCACGGTAATCTTTTAGTTGGTCGAACCGACGATTCCAATTTAAGACGAGGACTTGTTCAATTTGATCTTTCTGGTATTCCTTTGGATGCTAACATCTTGTCAGTCACCCTAGAGATCAGCGGTGCCAGATATGACGCTGATGCCATAAGCGCCCATAGAGTTACGACTCATTGGGGTGAAGGTGACTTCGATGGCGCTGGTGAGCTACCAGTTCCAGCTCAAGATGGCGACGCGACTTGGACTCATGGTATCTTCGACACTCACCCGTGGGAGACACTTGGTGGAGACTTCATAAGTCTTGCCAGTGCTACAGGTTCAGTAGCCGCTAACTCTGTAAATATCTGGGAAGGCGAGGAGCTGATCTGGGATGTATACTCATGGCTGCTTGGTAACACTCCTAACTACGGATGGATTCTCATAGGAGACGAAACAACTGATGGTAGTCTGGTAAGCATCGTATCAAGAGAAACAGCAAGAAGTCAACCACTGTTAGTTATAACCTATAGCGTGCCAGGCCCTGACTGCGATGTTGACGGAGGAGGACTTGCAGGAGGACCTTTTACTTTTTGCGTAGATGGAGAGGCGGATAACGTAGGTGCTGATCAAATAACCCTAACGGGAGCGGAAGGACCTAATCAACAATGGGTGATTACAGACCTTGAGCGAAATATCCTTGGTCTTCCTGGAGCGTTTCAAAACGTTGACTTTGATGCCGCGGGTGTCGGAAGCTGCCTGATCTGGTATCTCAGTTATGACGATGGCCTAGAAGGATTAACTCAGGGTGCTAATACCAATGATTTTATAGGTTGCTATGACTTATCGAATCCTATCGCTGTCAATAGAATCGATGATCCAGAAGTTTGTGGTGTCCCATGTGATATCGGACCAGCATTACTTACAGGAGGTCCGATTGCATTTTGTGTAGGTGATGGAGTTGATGACTTTTTAGCGGCAGATGATATTGGCTTATTTAATACAACAGGCGATCCTTCTCGCTGGATTGTTACAGACTTAGAAGGAAATATCCTTGGGCTTCCTAATAATTTCACTGACGTAAATTTTGAAATCGCAGGACTTGGAACATGTCAAGTATGGTACCTTCAATACCAGAATGAAATACTTGGTCTAGAACAAGGAGCACAAATTCAAAATATAGAAGGTTGTTTTGCCATTTCTAACGCAGTTACAGTCGAGCGTAATAACGATCGTGCAACCTGTAACCCTTGTCAGTTGACTGGAGCCTTACTAACAGGTGGTCCATTCGAATTCTGCGTAGGTGATGGTGTAGCGGACATTATAGATGACAGTGAGATAGGACTATTCAATAATTCTGGGACAGGAAGATATGTCGTCACCGATATCAATAATAATATACTTGGTCTACCACCTCGTATCGGTGTTGTAGATTTTGAACCTCAAGGAAATGGTGTATGTCTTATCTACTATGTACAAGCAGAAAGTGATGAAACTATCTTTTCAGTTGGCGGAAATCTTAATCAATTAGCAGGTTGTTTTGCCCTTTCTAATCCAGTAGCAGTAACTAGATCAGACGATGCGAGATTCTGTAGCAGAGGACCAGGATGTGATGCTGACGGTGGTGTATTAGCTGGCGGGCCATTTACATTTTGTGTAGGTGATGGTGTACCTGATATGATATCACCAGATGCAGTTCAACTTTTTAACCAATCTGATCTTAATCAAGGTTGGATAGTGACAGATATCAGTGGTAACATCCTAGGATTGCCACCTACATTTTCTGTGGTTGACTTTGATCCACAAGGAGTTGGAGTGTGCCTTGTATATAGCATACAGTCTGAAGGAGAAGTCACAGGCCTTGCGCCTGGTCAAAATATTAGCAACTTAAGAGGTTGTCTGAGTTTATCTAATCCTGTATCGGTCAACAGAAGAGACGATGCAGTCACATGTGATGACGGCATGATTGATCCAGATCCAGTAGACCCGGATCCTGTCGATCCAGACCCAGTAGACCCAGACCCAGTTGATCCAGATCCAGTTGATCCAGATCCTCCAGTTATGACTTGTGATGTAGATGCAGGACAACTTGTTGGAGGACCATATAGTTTTTGTGTAGGAGATGGTGAAGCTGATGTTGTCTCTGATGCAACTCTTACAGGTAACACAGGAGCTAACTCCCTTTGGGTGATAGCTGATGATAGCAAGGATATCATTATAACAGCAAGCTCTTTAGAAGAACTGAATTTTGATCCTTTTGGATTAGGTACATTCTTCATCTGGCATCTTTCATCTGATGACCAAGCTGTATTGGATGGTATAACGATGGGGACAAACGTAACTGGAGCAGAAGGGTGTTACGACTTTTCTACAGCAATACAAGTATCTACTAATAATGCTTGTATAGCGCCAGATCCAGATCCAGTAGATCCTGACCCTGTAGTTGAAGAAGGATGTATTGCTCCGCGTAACATAAGAGTACAAGAAGTAGGACCTAATTCATTTGTTGTAAGATGGGATCGCCCATCGTTTGACTTTAAAGGATATGAGTGGGAAGTAGGATATAGAGATGAACCAGGTTCTTTTGTAAGACAACAGTCTATTAATAATCGTGTGAGGATTAATTCACCATGGCCGAAGCCTATCATGTTCAGAGTAAGAACAAAGTGTACGTGGACAGAATTCTCAGACTTCTCTGAGTTTATAGAACTACAAGTTGCAGCTGATGAAGAGCCTGCGGAAGAAGAGGATGATGCACCATCTACAAAGACTGGTGGTAAGTCACTAACCAATAGTGCTGCACCTTCAACACAGGTTGCAACTCCAAGGACTGGGTCACAAGGAACTCAGATCGGTGCCTTTTCATTTATCGAAGAGTCGATCTCAGTCTATCCTAACCCAACTAGTGACTATGTGAATATCACATACTCGAGTTTTACGGATAACGCCGTTGTTGAGTTATACAACTATCAAGGACAAAGAGTCAGACAGATTCAAGTAACTGATGGTCAAGCTCAACGTGTGGATGTAAGCGGAGTGCCAGGAGGTATCTACTTGATGACATTGCGTTCTGAAGGTGAGATCGTGAGTTCTGAGAAGCTACTGATAGCTGATAGATAGATTTCCATAAGTATTATCTCTCTCGAAAAAGAAGGATATTTACGACAGTATAAATAGAGAAAGCCTGTGATGAAAGTCACGGGCTTTTTTAATGTTACACTGACTAAAGAGTGGTAGGAGTACTGGTAGAGCTCACAATATATTCTCTTCGATATCCTATCAAACTCAATTTATGGCCTATCTTACCTTTTCCTTACTGATGAGTTAGAGTCGAAGATGACGATTCTTTACCTGTGAGGATTGTTACTGCTATCTGATATTGGGCTCTCAAGCCTTAATCAAAACAAAACGATTCCATGAGTAATAGCTCATCAGATATACATCAAGTGCGCATCGAAGTAATGAAGACTATAGAGTCTCAGGTACCTGACTTCATGGATAAGTTCTTGATGCCTATCGAAGAGAATTGGCAGCCTAGCGATCTACTCCCTGATGCGAATAGTGAAGATTTTATCGAACGGTTTCATGAGATTCGCGAACATTCGAAGGAGCTTTCTTATGATTTTTGGGTGACGTTAGTCGGCGATACGGTTACTGAGGAAGCGCTGCCTACATACGAGTCTTGGTTGATGGATGTAACTGGTGTCGATCAAGTAGACGGATGTAGCGAAACTGGATGGGCAAAATGGGTACGGAGCTGGACGGCAGAAGAAAATCGTCATGGAGATGTCCTTAATAAATATCTCTATCTCTCAGGAAGAGTAAATATGCGTGAGGTAGAAGTAACGACACAGCACCTGATAGCAGATGGTTTTGATATCGGGACGGACCGTGATCCATATAAGAACTTCGTTTATACCTCTTTCCAAGAGTTAGCAACTAACATCTCACACAAAAGGGTAGGGAAGCTCGCTGCGGACAAAGGCAACTTCCTCTTAGCAAAGATCTGTAAGATCATAGCCGGAGATGAGATGAGGCATTATCTCGCGTACAGAGAGTTTGTTAAAACAATCTTCACATATGACCCGAGCGAGATTATGCTGGCTTACTACGATATGATGAAGAAGAAGATCGTCATGCCAGCACACTTTATAAGAGAGTCAGGTGGGCAGATAGGTTCTGCCTTTGTAGATTTTTCTAACAGTGCACATCGCCTAGGTGTATATACGCACCATGATTACGTGGATATCTTGAGAAAGCTGAACAAGTACTGGGATATAGAAAATATCACCGAGCTCAACGAGCAAGCGGAAAAAGCTCGTGACTATTTGATGAAACTGCCTGGAAGACTAGACCGTCTTGCCGATCGCATGAAAGCTCCTGACTATCAGCGAGAATTTAAGTGGGTCTCTCCTAATGGTGTGATGAAAGTGTAGGTTAAAGTCTCTTTCCAGACTTTACTTTCTATAGCGCTTCTGTAAAAGTAAAGCCCCGATTGGTAATCTTAGACCTCACATTTGCAAAATGACTGAGTGCTAATAGTCACTTTGCCCAGTGGCGACAAAGTAACAAAAACGCTTGTCGTACTAATATCCGCTTTGGCATTGCCTATTCACCGCGCAATACTTGAAGACTCTTTAACGGCTTCTTTCGGTGATTTCCCCACCACACAATCCGACCACGCAGAAATCACGCTCTTGGGGCGGATAGGACTACGACGTTTCGAACTTCCTCCGATTTTAATGACTTACTAAAAGTTATTTCTTTAGTCTTAAATTGAATGGCTTCGTAGAGGTCAAATATTGGTAGTAGCTCTTGATGACATTAGTTGTATGGACTTTGCATTTGCTAATTGGCCCCTTGGCTATCACTCCTAATGGTGTGAATGCATTCATGTACATACTTTAATTGTTCGTCTAAAAGATGATAAGCGACCATACTAAGCCGAATACAAAACATATC
>CAZXIE010000159.1:0-6208 GCA_964640065.1 uncultured Saprospiraceae bacterium | reverse complement strand
GATTAGCTGGGTACATTTTCTGGAGAAGCATGATGAGCATGCCGAGTGCATGTTCACCTACAGCATTAGCATTACCCTCCGGAGAGCTAATAATCTTTATCCCTAACTTATGGGCATGAGGTAGATCTATGATATCCAGCCCTGAACCAAGTCGCCCTATAAAATCAAGGTGAGTTACTTGATCTAAAAATCCTTTATCACAGATGACCTTGCTATTGATAATTAGGGCATCATACTTACTCACCTCTGCCTGCACAATCTGATAACTCATCTTGGGAAAATATGCCACTTCATATCCCATATCCGCCAGTCCCTCAACAAGGCAATCATGCACCTTATCTGTAATCAAGATCTTCTTTAACATAGAGTCTTTCTGAGAGACGAAGGTATGTCCTTCTTCCCCATCAAGTTACTTTGGGATGGAGTGTTATATTTGCGCAACTTTTAATATAACTAATGCCTCGAGATACTTCTATCAAGTCAGTCCTGATCATCGGGAGTGGCCCCATCATCATAGGACAAGCGTGCGAATTTGATTACTCTGGCTCCCAAGCTTCTCGATCACTGCGAGAAGAAGGTATCGAAGTCAGTCTGATCAATTCTAATCCTGCGACCATCATGACTGATGAGGTTACAGCAGATAACATATATCTTCTACCCCTTACTGTAGATAGCCTCAGACACATTCTAACTGAAAGAAAAATCGATGCTGTACTTGCCACCATGGGTGGACAGACAGCGCTCAACTTAGCCATAGAAGCTGGGAAGCATGGACTTTGGGAGGAGTTCAACTGTAAACTTATCGGGGTAGACCTTGAAGCTATCGAGCTTGCCGAAAATCGTGAAGCTTTCAGAGAGCATGTAAAAAAGATAGGCCAAAACGTCGCGCCATCATATATAGCTAATTCTTTCCTGGAAGGTAAAGATGCTGCTCAGAAGATCGGATTTCCCCTAGTAATCAGACCATCCTATACCCTAGGAGGATACGGTGGAGGCTTCTGCATGAATTCAGAAGATTTTGATGAAGCTCTACGTCGGGGACTCGAAGCATCTCCTACACATGAAGTACTTGTCGAGCAAGCAGTACTCGGCTGGAAGGAATACGAGCTAGAATTACTACGAGATAGTAATGATAATGTTGTCATCATCTGTACGGTCGAAAATCTCGATCCGATGGGTATCCATACAGGTGATAGCATAACGGTGGCTCCGGCTATGACGCTTTCGGATCGAGCCTATCAAAAAATGAGAAACGATGCCATCGATCTCATGAGATCGATGGGCAACTTTGCTGGTGGTTGTAATATCCAGTTCTCCATCAATCCAGAAAACGAAGAACTGATCTGTATCGAGATCAATCCGAGAGTGTCAAGGTCCTCTGCTCTTGCAAGTAAGGCCACGGGATATCCGATCGCAAAGATTGCTGCCAAGTTGGCCATAGGATATCACCTCGATGAGCTCAAAAATCAAATCACAAAGACTACATCCGCTTACTTCGAACCAACCCTTGACTATGTAATAGTCAAAATGCCCCGATGGAATTTTGACAAATTTCACGGAAGTGATAATACACTAGGCCTACAAATGAAATCTGTAGGTGAGGTGATGGCGATCGGAAGAAACTTCACAGAAGCACTTCAGAAAGCATGTCAGTCTCTTGAGAATAATCGTCATGGACTTGGGGCTGATAAAAAAGAGTGGATTCGTACTGAAGATATATTGACTAGACTTGAGAAAGTCAGTGATGATAGATTATTCAGACTTAAGGATGCACTTCGACTAGGTGTACCTAGCAAGACGATCCATAAACTCACCAAGATCGACCCTTGGTACATCAAGCAGATTAAGATGCTTGTTGATTTAGAAAAAAAACTTTCTAATTATAATGTAGCGGAGGACTTGCCTGAAGACTTCTTACGCAAGCTCAAAGTCCATGGTTACTCCGATGCTCAGATAGCATGGCTGATGAGAGTAAGTACTAAGTTCGTGACGAAGCATAGACTTAATCTTGGTATCAGAAGAACCTATAAGATGGTCGATACTTGTGCTGCAGAGTTTGAAGCGCAGACTCCATATTTCTATTCCACATTTGAGAGTGAAAATGAAAGTATCCCAAGTGATAGTACTAAAAAAGTGATAGTACTCGGTTCTGGCCCTAACAGAATAGGACAAGGGATTGAGTTTGATTATTGCTGCGTACACGGTCTTCTAGCTTTGAAAGAAGAAGGGTACGAAGCTATCATGGTCAATTGTAATCCCGAGACTGTCTCTACTGACTTTGATATGGCAGATAAGCTCTACTTCGAGCCAGTGTATTGGGAGCATCTCGAAGAGATCATACATCTAGAAAAACCACACGGCATCATCGTACAGCTAGGTGGTCAGACTGCACTAAAACTTGCAGAGACTTTCCATAAAGAAGGCATACAGATCATAGGTACACAGTTTAAAGACATGGACTTAGCTGAAGACAGAGGTGCTTTTTCTGATCTACTCAAGGAGCTTGATATCCCCTACCCTAAATATGGTGTAGCTGATACTGCAGACGATGCAATCCGCATCGCTAATGAAGTTTCCTATCCAGTACTTGTAAGACCATCTTATGTCCTAGGTGGTCAGCGCATGAAGATCGTCATCAATGATGAAGAGCTTGAGCGTCAAGTACTTAGTATCTATAAGCACATGCCTGATAACAAGGTATTAATCGACCAGTTCTTAGAGCGCGCTAAAGAAGCCGAGATTGATGCGATCTGTGATGGTGACGATGTGCACATCATGGGTATCATGGAGCATGTCGAACCCGCAGGCATACATTCTGGTGATAGCTCTGCGATGCTTCCTCCCTATAGCCTATCTGACGAGGTGATTCAGACGATGATCGAGTATACCAAGAAGCTCGCCTTCGCTCTTAACATCAAAGGTCTGATCAATATCCAATTTGCTATAAGAACTGAGAAAGAAGGCATAGAAGAAAAAGTATTTGTCATCGAAGCGAATCCAAGAGCTTCTCGGACAACTCCATTTATCGCAAAAGCATATAAGGTCCCTTATCTCAATATCGCCACGAAGGTGATGCTCGGTACTCACAAGTTGAAAGACTTTGATGTCAAGAAAGATCTAGACGGATATGCCATCAAAGTGCCAGTCTTCTCGTTCAACAAATTTCCAAACGTTGACAAGAAGCTCGGACCAGAGATGAAGTCCACTGGAGAGGCTATCAGATTTATCACCGATACATCAGATCCGTTCTTCAGAGAGCTTGATCGTAATCGGTCGAGGTATCTCTATAACTAGAAGTCGAGGATCGTCAAGTCACAATCTTCGGGCCACTGGCCTTCTGGATTTTTAAAGCATAGGAAGTAGCCGCCTCCGCCTGCACCGCATATCTTAATGGAGTATTGCTGGGTAGATAGCCCTTCCTCCCATAGCTTTTTTATCTCAGGTGTGATGAGAAAGTCCATTTTTTCATGCTGAATCCTGCTGATCTGTTTTATCGTCTCCATCATGTTAGGCGCATTTCCTTCAAAGAGTTGATTCGACAGCGTTGAGTTAAGATCTATAAGCTTCGTATAGGCACCTTGATCTCTCTCGTAGGCTTCAAGAAATCTCTGGATTAGGGTTCGACCCGCCCTCGGCTGCCCACTATCGACTAAAGCAGCTTGGATGTCAAGTGATACTTCAGCCTCACTTATACTTATACCTTCTTTAGTCTTCAGTATGGGGCTGTTAACATATGATACAAGTGGATCAAAACCACTGCTCTTACCATGAAAAAAGGACTCCATCTTTGCCATCCTAGTTTGATGAAGATCATAGTTATCATGATCAGTATCGCTTCCGCAAATGTCATATATCGCTGCGGTCAAAGCACCAGAACTTCCCAACCCATATCCGATCGGGATGTTGCTTTGTATAGTATACCCTTCAAGCCACTTTCGTAAATGTGGTCCATCAATAAGATCACCACAGTCCTCCAGAAGATACTTGGTATAATCCTCCAGCCACTTAGGATGTTCGTCTGATTTTTGCACCCACAACATCTCATATTGCGGCAATGGCATCGCAAGGGAACTTGAACCAACAAGCACTGTATGCTCACCAAAGAGAAGAAGCTTGGCAGGATATGATCTCACCGCAGCAAGTTAGTGACTTAATACTCTACTTTCCACCTGTAGACCTTCAAGGCAGATGGTGATGGGAAGGTTATTATATCCTTTTGATAAAAGTCTTGATTTAGACCCGTTGAAGTATCTTTAAAGTTAGAGGATATCTCAGTCGTTGGTAGTTCGACAATCGTTCTCGAGATACGTCAGAAAGACATATAGTGTCAAGATGACATGAAAGAATGCCTTTATCATCTATGAGTAGATACAAAAAGACAGAATATTCGGCTTTGGTAAGATGATTGATCTAACCAAGATTAATTAGTCGAAGAAAAATAAAATATGACTTACGACAACTTTACAATCAAAGCTCAAGAACTTATTCTAAGAGCACAACAGATAGCAGGTGGCTTAGATCAGCAGTCTGTAGATACAGTGCATATACTGAGAGCTTTATTTGAGATAGATGATCAGCTTGCTGACTTCATCTTCAATAAATTAGATATGAACGTGATCTCCTTAAAAAGGGAGATCAATAAATCCATAGAGTCCTTTCCAAAGGTCGAAGGATCAGATAAGAAGTATCTGACCAATGATGCCAACAAAGCCCTAGCCAAGGCCAAGAAGTTGATGAAAGAATACGGTGATGAGTATATCTCTGTAGAGCTCATCCTTTCAGGCATCCTTGCTGGAAACGATAAGGCCTCTAAAATCCTAAAGGATAATGGAGCCACAGAAAAGGGCCTAAAGGCTGCCATCGCGGAACTTAGAAAAGGAACTAAAGTCACGGATCAACATAGCGACAGTGCATACAATTCACTGAAAAAATATGCCATCAATCTCAACGAAAGAGCAGAGTCCGGCAAGCTTGATCCCATCGTCGGCAGAGACGAAGAGATCCGAAGGATCATGCACATCTTATCTCGTCGAAAAAAGAATAATCCCATACTCATAGGTGATGCGGGTGTAGGGAAAACTGCAATCGTCGAGGGCATCGCTTGGCGAATCGTAAAACAAGATGTGCCAGAGAATTTGCTTTCTAAGCAGATATTCTCATTAGATATGGCTGCACTCATAGCAGGAGCCAAGTTCAAAGGAGAATTCGAGGAGCGCTTAAAAGCGGTGATCAAAGAGGTACATAATTCTAATGGTGAGGTCATCTTATTCATCGATGAGATTCACACACTGATAGGAGCTGGAGGAGGTAATGGAGCCATGGATGCCGCCAACATACTCAAGCCGGCATTAGCTAGAGGAGAGCTGCGTACGATAGGAGCCACTACCTACGATGAGTACCAGAAGTATTTTGAGAAAGATAAGGCACTGGTCAGAAGATTTCAGACGGTCTTCATCGACGAGCCATCCGTAGAAGATACCATATCGATACTTAGAGGTATCCAAGACAAGTACGAAGTCTTCCATAAGATCGACATCCTCGATGAGGCGCTCATCGCAGCAGCCGAACTTTCACATAGATATATCTCTGAGAGAAAGCTACCAGATAAAGCTATCGACCTTATCGATGAGGCAGCTGCCAAGTTGAGACTAGAACTCGACTCTGTCCCTGAAGAAATCGATGAGCTCAATAGAAAAGTTCGCCAACTCGAGATCGAACGAGAAGCGATCAAAAGAGAGAAGAATGAAAAGAAGCTAAAGCGTATCACAGGACAAATCGCTAATGCCAAAGAAGCACTTGACTCACGTACAGCAGCATGGAAGAGCGAGAAAGATATCGTCGATCATATCCAGGCTATCAAAAAACAAATCGAAGAGCTAGAGCATCAAGCAGAAAAGGCAGAGAGAGATAGCGACTTTGAGTTAGTAGCCAAAATCCGATACGGCGACCTTAAAGAAAAAGAGGCGATGCTTAAAGTCGCTGAGGAAAAACTCCATAACCTATCTGAAGATAGTCGCTTCACTAATGAAGAAGTCACTGCTGATGACATAGCTGATGTAGTTGCCAAGTGGACTGGTATACCTGTATCAAAAATGATGCAGAGTGAAAAGGAAAAACTGTTGTTGCTAGAAGATGAAATAGCGAAGATGTTGATCGGCCAAAAAGAGGCGGTTGTGGCTGTTTCAGATGCTGTGAGAAGAAGTAGAGC
>CAZXIE010000158.1:0-6314 GCA_964640065.1 uncultured Saprospiraceae bacterium | reverse complement strand
CCAAAAAAATAAAGGATGGATCTACCGCCTATCAGCAGAAGCAGTATGCTAAGGCAGTAGATTTCTTACTTGATGAGATAAGTGGTCTAGAAGATGGTGAAGTATACGCCGATCTTGCCTATAAACTAGGAGACTCTTATAAGAATCTCAATGAGTCATCTGAATCTCTCAATTGGTTTGTAGAAGCAGCTAAGAATAATCACAGCCCTGATGCATTCTTCGAAATGGCGTATGCTCTTAAGAAGAACGAGCGATATGAAGATGCCATACTTAGCTTTAGAAGGCTAAAGAAAATCATAGGTCGCGAACGTGAGATCGACCTTGAAATCGAAAAGTGCAAGGAAGCTCAAAGATGGAAGCAAGAAGGACAGGAACATCAATATATACTGGAAGCCATCTTAGTCAATAGTAATCAGTCAGATTATGCACCTGCTCTACTAGAAGGAAGAACGCTGGTTTTCACTTCAGACCGCATATATGACGGCTCAGAAACTTATGATTGGACAGGTAATGCTTTTTCAGACATTTACGTAAGTGAGATAGATGACTATAGAGTACGACCGCTAGAAGGCAGTGTCAATACTGATCACAATGAGGGCGCTGCGTCTTTTTCGCAAGATGGTGCTCAGATGTTTTATACGCGCTGCTACAGCAGGACAGGTGATAGTTACTGTCGGATATATAGATCAGAACGCGGAGCTTCAGGTTGGGGCCCAGGAGAGGAGGTTTTTAGAGCAGAAGCGAAAGTCCACTATAGGGATCCAGTGCTGATAGAGAATGACAGTGTCTTAGTTCTTACAAGTAATAATCCGATTGGAATAGGAGGTAATGATCTTTATTATTCTGTTTTATTAGATGGGGATGAATGGAGTGAGCCTGAGCTGATGCCAACATATCTCAATACTGTAGGGCAAGAAAGATTTCCGACCTGGGATGCGACCCAAGGTAAGCTCTACTATAGTAGTGATTATCTTACTGGTCTTGGGGGGCTTGATATATTTGAAACTCAGCTTAAAGAAGATGGCTCATGGTCTCGACCCACTAACCTTCAAGCTCCTTTTAATAGTAGCGAGGATGACTATGGTCTTGTATATGTAGCTGACCAATACAGAGATGTCGAGTTGAAGTCACAAGCTTTTTTCACATCTACTAGGGGGGTATATGGGAGTGATGATATCTACAGCATCATCGAAGAACATCCCGAAGGATATGTGCCTGCCTTGGATAGTGCGGTGATCGTTGAGACTGAGATCGATACTAGTGAAGAGGAACAAAAGTCCTTCTTCTTAAAAATACAGGTCATGGAGAAGCTATATGCTATCCAGGATAATCCTAATAGTTATGTAGTAGGTTCGAGAAAGCTTGGTGCAGCATCTATCAAAGTGTCAACACCGACGGGCTCCAAGGTTTTAGAAACTAATGGAGATGGTATCATCGTCGTGCCTGTCGATAGCAGTGATGCATTTGATCTCTTGGCTGGGAAACAGGGATATCTTAACAAGCAGCAAACTTTTACTATATCAGAAGAAGATAAAGCGGATAAACCGGATCGATTTGTATTTGAAACTTCGATAGTCATCGATCGCATATTTGAAGGTATAGAGATCGTCATAGATAATATCTACTATGATCTTGACAAGGATAATATAAGAGATGATGCTAAGCCAGCGCTGAACCAGATTATCAAGATCTTAGAAGAGAATCCCCAGGTTAAGATGGAGTTAGCCAGTCATACGGACTGCAGAGGAGAGGACGATTATAACCTTGACCTTTCTCAGCGAAGGGCTACTTCAGCCGTTAGCTATATCATCACTCAGAGTGATGTAGCGGCGGAAAGATTAAGTTCTGTAGGTTATGGAGAGACCAAGTTTGAGATAGGATGTGAGTGCGACTCTTGTTCCGAGGAAGAGCATCAGATAAATAGGAGAACTACATTCAAGGTTATCAGGTGAGATCTCGATACCTCTCCTTACGAGCTTGCTATCTTGTTTTTTGTTTCATTTTCATAAATGTAGGCCTCCGAGCCCAGTTGCCTGCTAATCTCATAGGTAATACACCTGCTTCACTTAAGTGGAGCTATATAAATACTGATAAGGTAGAGGTCATATATCCAGAAGGTCTTGACACGTCGGCACAGCGCGTAGCTAATGTGATAGAGCATCTGTGGGATCTAAAAGATATAGGCATAGGAATGAAGAGAGAAAAGGTCTCTATCGTTCTTCAGGCTCCTTCAGCATTATCCAATGGTCTGGTAACAGTAGGGCCTTTTCGATCAGAGTTTTTTCCAGCACCTAGACAGTTCGATCATCCTACATCTTTTCTTGATAGACTGACGATACATGAGTTCAGGCATGTGCAGCAGTTTTCTAATTCTCAAAGTGGAATCACCAAGTTGGTCAAGAAAGTACTTGGTTCTTGGGCTTGGGGAGGATTTATGGCGACAGCCTTACCAAGATGGTATTTTGAAGGCGATGCTGTGATCGCTGAGACGGAGCATACTTTGAGTGGAAGAGGGCGCCAACCCGCATTCTTGATGCAGTATGAAGCCCTTGTAAAAGACGGTATAGATCTCTCGTATGAGCAAGCTTCAGCAGGATCTATATATCGCTCAGTGCCAGACTGGTTTCCTCTAGGACACATGATCTTGTCAGATGCTAGAAAGGAACATGGTGACGATGTATGGGCAAGGATAGTAGATGATGCCGTCAGATACAAGGGACTCTTGTATCCTTTTAATCAAGCTGCAAAGAGGCATACTGGATCTTCTGTCTCTCAGCTATTCGATCAATCTTGGGCAAGCCTCAAGTCTGAGCAAGAAAGTCGTAATCAAACTAAGGTTCAGCAGGTTATTGATGTAAAAACGGAAGATAATTCAGTTGTGGCCGACTACAGCATGCCTCACATTATAGATGGAGAAATCGTAGCAGTGAAATCCACTTTTGATCAACTTGCAACTATTGTCAGCATATCAGAAGAAGGCAAGGAAGAAGAGTTAACTCGGATTGGTTTTCAGTTGGACCAGAATCAAAGTCAGATAGATGCTTCTCGTTCATATGTCGTATGGTCGGAATTTGGTTTTGATAGAAGGTGGCGATATAAGTCATATGGCGACCTATACCTATATGATAGAACTACGAGGGACAAGACAAAACTTACTAGTAAGGAGAGATACTCTTCACCAGCTATATCAAAAGATGACCTTAAGCTAGCTGCCATATACACGGACAATGATCTAAGTCAGTCGCTCCATATACTCAATCTGAAAGGAGAAGTCCTAGTGAGCATAGAAATGGAAGAATACAATCAGTTG
The DNA here is from genome assembly GCA_964640065.1 of uncultured Saprospiraceae bacterium. Classification (GTDB taxonomy): domain Bacteria; phylum Bacteroidota; class Bacteroidia; order Chitinophagales; family Saprospiraceae; genus JAJRXG01. Next base: position 3,004 of record CAZXIE010000158.1, on the reverse strand, counting down.
TTATTTCCTCAATGGATAGATGATCACTCAGTTGTTTTAATAGCAAATGAAGATGAAGAAAGTAGGATAGTCAGTGTGAATATTAGTTCCAAAGAGATACAGGAATTAACTGATCCAATATCTGTTCAACTCAGTCATCCGTCTTTTTTTGATGGACGAGTATATTATGGAGCGTCATATGGATATGTGAATAATATATACAGTGTTGGTGTAGAGGATGGATCTATTGTCCAGCACACTGATGCGATAGTTGGGGCCTATCAACCAGAAGTAGATCTTGATAATCAAGAGTTGATATATGTAGAACTGACCTCGCAAGGATCTAAATTAAAAAAGACCAACCTCGAAGAGCTTGGTGTGATGAGTGCCACGGACAAGAACAATCTTCGGCTTTTGTCTTTTGGTTATGAGGATAAGTCCATTCTGCAAGATCTTCCAAGGAAAGAATTTGAAGCTTCAAAATTTAAGAAGAGTAACGGCCTCGTAAATTTCCATAGCTTGATTCCGCAGTTCAGCCATCCTAATACAAGTTTAAGTGTATTGAGTGATAATGTGTTTGGGACTTTAAGCGGTCGGGTAGGGGCGAGTTATAATTATAATGAAGATAACTTGAGTTACTTTACCAACTGGCGATATGCAGGATGGTATCCTGAGCTTGATGTTGATTTGCGAAGATCCAATAGATCTGCTCTGTTTTATAATTTTGGCCCACTTACAGATTCTACCACATCCTTTACAGTCTTCGCCCAAGAGTGGAAAGAAACACGTGGGACTTTTGGTGTTAGACTACCATTGAATTTTTCAAAAACACAACTTTCTTCAATATGGTCGCTATCAGCAAGGCTTGGTCATGCAAAGGTTGACATAGATGAGTCAGTTGAGCCTGTTGGACTGATCAGTGATACTCTAATGACTTCTCCTGCTTTGATAAATTTATTCAGACCTGCCATAAAAGATGGAAGACTAACTAGTACAGATTTGTCATTAGGCTTCTTTCATGGCATGCGACAAGCGAGGTTGCAACTGGGACCTAGATTTGGATTGAGAGGTAATGTCCGTTGGAGAAGAAATATTGCTGGTGATTTTACTGGGGCAGATGTTTTTAACCTTAGCCTACGGTCCTTTTGGCCTGGGGTCAAAAGATCTCATAGTCTTTCAATTAGCTATGACTATCAATCTGAAGATATACTTGATAATTATAGGCATGGCGACATATATGATTACCCTAGAGGTTATAATGTGAGTCTAAGAAGAGATACTTATAGCAAATGGAGTTTCGATTATGCATTTCCAATCGCATATCCAGATGCAGCACTTTGGGGTTTGGCATTTATAAAGCGTATAAAGAGCAATTTGTTCGCAGATATAGGAAGGGTAGGATTTAGTGAAAACACTTTTAATCTGACTGAGTCTATGAGTTCGGTTGGCATAGAACTAGGTGTTGATCTCAGATTCCTTAGACTTCTTGAAGTTGACTTGGGTGTTAGATATTCTTATTTATTAGATAGTCAACTTATTGGTCGAGGACCACATAATTTCGACTTTTTCGTAATCAGTATTACTCAGTAAGAAAATAGAAGAGCCCACAATGCGAATTCGCTTGCGGGCTCTTCAGTACCTAAGCTAACCTTTATAAATCGTTATCTGTTGATAATGACTTTCTGTTGATCTATGATTTGCCCTTCCGCTCTTACGAGTATCAGATATAAGCCACTCTGTAGATCTTCAGTTTGTATCGAGTGTTGTGTGTCTCCAGAAAGTATAGATACACTTCTTACTAATTGTCCATTGCTATTGATTAAGTCAATATTCGAGAAGTCTGCTTCACTGCTTAAGCTGACATTGATGAAGTCAGATGCAGGATTAGGACTTGCCTGGAAGTAAGTAATATCGGTAGTGAAATCTCCAAACGTCGCTCCGGTAAGGTCGGATCTGCCACCAGCAGATTGGCCGATAGTATACTCAACTATGTTAGAAAAGTCTGAGATATCGTTTGTACCACAAATAGTTCTCACCTGCACTTGGATGGTTCTATTAGAAGAAGAGGAAATAGTAATGTTATTTCTTCTTACAGGTATAACTGTGAATGATCCAGGCACATCTGCGAAACCAACACGGACTTCAAAACCTCTTATGTGTCCAGCTGGTCTATCCCAAGTCACTCTAAATGAGTTAGAAGATCTAGGGCTTACAGTTACATTAAGAGGAGCCATACAAACATCTGGATCACAAGTTATTCTGTCTACGCTTATGCCATTAGAGATATCGCTGCATCCAGAGATGCTATTGATGTTGCCACCTACTTCTATTCCGGATGTAGTTCCATTGCTTGCTACATTATACACAAAGCATAATCCAGGTCCAGCTCCTTCAAGATCTACTGAAAGGCCATCAGGGAGGAGAAGGATATTACCATCAGCATCAGTCACTACTAGTTGACTAGCACCCAGATCACCTTCTACATCAACAGTAAATCTATCAGAGATGCCATCACCTTGACAGATGGTTAAGCTTTCTTGGCCTCGAGTAGTACTGATCATACCTGCAGATATCCCGCAGTCAGCTGTCCTTGTGACCATGATGAAATTAGAAACTGAATGACAACCACCAAGGTTGTTGATATTTTGTCCACCTTCTAGTCCAGTTATCTCACCATCGTAAGCTACAGTATATACATAGCATATACCTGCACCTGCGGCGTCAAAATCTACTACAGAAGGCATCGGCGGAAGACCAAGGATGATTCCTTGATCATCGGTGATTACCCATTGGAGGTTCTCTCCATTAGTATTTGCTCTAGTTATAGAACCAGCTGGAATAAAATCAGGACTTCCATCTACAGCAAACTCGAAAGGTCCACCAAATAGTTCGCCACCATTGGCATTACAACCGCTAGCATTATTTCTAATGACTGTTACTGGATTAGAGAGTGAGAAACACCCTTGAATGTTATCAGCATTGAGTCCCATGCCAACACCAGTGATCTCACCAGTATAAGCAAGTC
>CAZXIE010000157.1:0-6409 GCA_964640065.1 uncultured Saprospiraceae bacterium | reverse complement strand
ACATCAGTGTTCGATGGTGAGGTTAAGGTTATTGTCAAATCTCCTATCCAAGTATGATCGATATCTAAGTTTCTAACATTGAGATCTGTGATTTTTCCAACTTCTGAGATGTTGATAGAAGAAGTGGTCTCCGTACCTGCGTTGGGTCCTATCGGTAGTGGTGGATCAGTACTAGTGACAAAAGGTCCGCACACAAGTTCTTGAGTGCACACTTCTACTTCCCAACTATGCAACATGCCATCTCCGATACCATTAGGAAACTCATCTGATAGTTCTAAGGTCAAAGTGTTGAAGTCAGGATCGCCGAGATCAGTGAAGTAAATCTTAGAAAAGCTCTCTTCAGAAAGAAAGACTTCTTGATTTGTAGTCTCACAGTCTAAGAGTGAACTTGCATCATCCGAAAACCCGTGATCAATCTCATTGCTAAAAGCACATGCAACAGTAAATAAATCAACAGCTTCTCCAAAAAGGTTTTCCCTAAGTCGACCTTCTAGTTCTTGTACATTGGAGTGTGTCACATTCAGATTGACAATACTTATACTGGATATCCTTCCTGGAAAAGGCGTAGTAAGAGTTGACCTGGTTGTTAAGCCCACATCATTTATTGGCAGAGGTCCATGAGTAGAAGCAACTCTATAACAAGACTCTCTGAATCGATCACAATCATTATCATCTGGAAGTATGACTAATGATGATACTCCTTCAGTATTATCTCCTATCTCATGAAAGACTCGCATACCGCCTGCTTGTCCCATAGGTGTCCATGCTTCGAGGATGGCGCATTTTGAAGTTTGATCTATCTCGATAATTAAAGCGGCATCTGGCGTTTTTTCAAAAGGATCAAGCGTGCCTTCGGGATCCCAAAGACCAAGTATAGAACTTCCGTTTTGAGCAAATAAGTTAGAGATAGAACTTGGCTCTACATCAAAGTATGGATGCTCAAAAGCATCTATTTCTACAGGAAAAATCAGCGAGTCAGTACAAAGAGATATCCTTCGATAGCATAGATTTCTATTGCCAAATGTATTGCGCTGATCATCACAGTCGCAAGCAGTGATATGGATGGAATCAAGAGCGCTCTCTTCAGTTGGGACACATCTAAATTTATTAAAGTCGCCATCTGGGCATCTTACTACTACTTGAGCTTTCAACGACCCAATGCCAATGCATAGAAGTAAACTGCCGATAAAAAGCTTGAAGTACAGTTTGTTCATTTTATGTTTTTTCGAGGAGTTTTTTTAAGACATCATCTTCTTGATATGTGAGTTGCAGTTTTTCTAATTCTAGTTTAGCCGAAGTACTTTCTCCATTAACCATGAGCTGTACTGATTTTTCAAATTCTTGAATATACTTGGACTTGGAATCAAATAGAATTTGATCATCACCATTGATACATTCGTACAGAGTTATAGTTTCCATCTTACCTTTCACCTTGCTACTGCCTAGGTGCCTAAAGGCAAAATTCTCTTTATTTTCTAGCTTGTCCATTGTCTTTTGACTTAAGATAATCTTGGTACCATATTCCTTTGTCAGACTTTCTAGTCTTGCAGCAGTATTAACGGTGTCTGATATCAGTGCTGCGTCTTGACGATTTTCATCTCCGATGATGCCCATCACTAACATGCCAGTATGCAGACCCATGCCTACTTTGATTGGTTTGAAAGAAAGGTCACCCTCTCTATCCTTATTAAACTTCCTAACTGCCTCTTGCATCTCTACACAAGCTCGAAGTGCGTCGTCAGGTTTATTTTGAAAGATGGCCATGATACCATCTCCTAAGTATTGGTTGATAAATCCTCCATTGCGTACGATGATAGGTCCCATCTCTTCGGCGTATTCTTTTACAAACTGAAAGTTCTCGATGGGTGTCATCTGCTCGGAGATGGTTGTAAAAGACCTGATGTCTGTGAAGAGTACTGTTACTTCTTGTTCGATCTGATCACCGAGATTGACCTCGAGTATGTTGTCTCTGCCAAGAGCATTGAGAAATCTCATGGGCACAAACTTATTAAGTGCAGTACTCACTTCTTTTTCATACTGAGCGGTAGCTTTAGTCTGTCGTAGTCTTTGGCGTGTAATTAGAAAATTACCCAAAGCTAGAAGTCCCAAGAGACTTGCTCCAGCTGCCAGTCCTCCAAAGAGCAGCCTTTGAGACTGTAGTTTGGTTGTTTCTTCAAGATTAGAGATCTCTATGTCTTTGAGCTCAGTCTTATGGATCACACTGAGCTTTTCGATTTCATTGACTCTGTCAGAATTAAGGATAGAGTCTTTATAGGCAGTATGCTTTTTATAATAGCTGAGAGCTTTGGTGGGTTGGCCAAGATCAGCAGCTATCTCAGATAGATTTTCATATCCATCTTTGAGCCCTTCATGGCTATTGATCTCTTCTGCGAGTTTGATCGCTTCTAGTGCGTATTTTTCTGCTATACGGGCATTGCCAAGTTTGTTAGTTGATAGGCTGAGTTTATTGAGGGATGGTATCTCTCCTTCGATATAGTTGATCGACCGAAATATCTCTAACGCCTCCTCAAGCAAGCCTTTGGCTTTATTATAATTTTGGTTGGCATCTACTTCATAACCACCAAGCCCAAGAAGAGCATAAGCTTCAGTAAATGGATAATTGATATCCCTACTCGTCTCTAAGGTCTTTTGATAGTACAGAGCCGCTGTGTCAAGTACAGAAAGATTCTCATAACTCAAGGCCATGAGCCAGTCATAATTAACTGATAGCTCTGTTAAGTCCTTGGCTTCCTCATCACTAGTTGATTCTATATCATAGCAATAAGAAAGTAGGGTAATTGATTCGCGAAAGTTCTTTTGGAGTATTTGGACATAGGCTGCGTTGACACTATTGAGGCAAGCGATATAGCTTCCTTCAAATGTGCCAAGTTGCTGATATCTGATGATCAGATCGAGATAGATGGCCAGTGCCTCTGGAAGTTTGTTCTGCTGTTGGAGAGTGTTAGCTGCATACTCACCGATTTCAAGGTCGAGTAGGGTGTCTTGCTGGACATGGTCTAATGTGCGAAGATGTGTGAAGACCTGCATCGCACTGTCATAAGCTGTTATGTTGAGATAACTGCGACCGAGATAGAGCTGTAGTTTGGTACTAATTTTAACTGAAGCAGTATCTGGGAGCAGGGCAATAGCCTTCTTGAGATAGACGCCTTCCTTTTTATAATTATGCAGTGAGTCTCTATAGATGGCAGCCAACTTCCTTGCTGCCTCGTACTGAGTTTCCGCGCTTCCTGTAGAAAGTTCAATTTCTAATTCTTTAATCTTATCCTCGATAGAGAAGGAAAACAGAAAGAATGAAGCGAACAAGAAACTAGTAATGAACAGAGGAGAGATAGAAAACTTTCTATTTGTTTGTGGCTGTTGCATGTCTAGTTACTCTACAAGATAGAGTATTCTATCTTGGCCTATGGCCCCTTTAACAACCTACCTACAGGTAGTAGCAATTCGATAAGTACTGAGGGATATCTATTTCAATCCTCCTATTACTCTCTTAACGATACCATCCATCGCATTGCGATCGATCCATCTAGCAACGATGACGATATCATTCTCTGGATCGACGTAGACCATATTAGTACCAGCGCCGAGATGAAAAAACGCAGACTCAGGAGCACTAGGCAGCATTGTTTTGTCAGTGTTCAAGAACCAATTCATAAAGCCATAGGAAGTGTTAGCAGCAGTAGGCGTCAATGCCATGGAGACCCATTCGTCCGAAAGTATCTGTTGATCTTCCCAGACTCCACGACGTAAGGTGAGTAAACCAAATCGTGCCTGATCATAGGCATTGATCAGCATACCACCTCCCCAGTGACCACCGCCGCTAGGTACTTCGATGGACTGTCCATCCATGATAATCCATGAATTATAGTAACCCATCCATCGCCATGTAGTCGTAGCTCCTATAGGGTCCATGATTTGTTCTTTGAGCACATTCTGAAGGGGTTGTCTCCAGATGTTAGTACCTGCGAGGGCCAGTAAGTTGACACGTGTGTCATTGTATTCGTAGACGGTGCCCGGTTCATTTCTTTCTCTAGTGATGCGATCAGCCGCTTCGCCACTTGGACGATCTGACCAATCTGGCTTGCCCCAGAGACTACCTTGCCAGTCGCTCGTCTGTCTTAGAAGATGGTTCCATGTGATCTTACTATTATGCTCGGATACAAATGGTTCTATCACCATGTCTTGACCGAGGTGATCTGCGTGATTAGCACTTCTACTTAGATCAGTGGGAAATACCGGTGCCATATATGGACCTACAGGATCATGGATATCCTTGATGATACCTTGATCATATGCCAACCCGATCGTCGATGACAGAAAACTCTTGGTGACGCTAAATGTCATATCAACTCTAGTCGGTTCGCCCCAAGTGGCGACGATGTATCCGTCCTTGATGATGATACCAGTCTGATCACCGCGTGTCTTGAAAGGCCCTACGCCATAACCAAAAGGTTCTCTTCCAAATCCATTGAGGTAGTGATTTACCTCGAGATTTCTTTCTCCAGTAGATTCGTTGGCTTGGGCATAAGCGATGGCACTTTGGATGCTATCCGCGAGAAGGCCTACATCTTCAGGGTTTTTCTCTTCCCAATCATATCCCGCGTTGGGATAGTAAGCCTGAGAGATCAGAAGAAAAGGAGCTATCAGGAAACAGAGGAGGCTAAGAGCTTTCATAACATTTACGTTAAGTGGAAAGATAGAAAAGGTGAGCTAATAAACTGGAGACTATCTGAAGGATACCTGTACAAAGTCAATCTTCGTACCTATGGATGCATCGCGGATCTCAAAATCAACCTGCCCCCGAGGTGTACCAAAGGCACCCAACAACTCCTTCACGCCACGTGCGCGATTACGAGCGATGGCCCGCGACCTATAGGAGTCGAGATGATAACTGATGATGAATATATCGTTGATCTGCCCCTCCTGATGCTGGTCGGCGATCTTCCGGATCTGATCCACAGCACTCTTTGTAAGGATGGCCTTATCGGGGCTGAAGCCGAGATATTGGTTCTCACCAGTGAGGATAGGAGCCTTGTTCTCTTCCGTGAAAGTCGGCACCGGTTCTTTTTGTTTCTCAAATAATACAATGGACTCGCCAGCAGGTTGTGGACTCTCAGAGAGTCGGCTGACGATAGAGTTATGACTCTCCTGAGTCGAGAAGTAGTCATCGATGCGTTGAAACTTTTGCAGGATATCCCCAGAAGAAGAGATGTCAGCAAGGAAGGGGATGCCATCGATCAGTACGACAGACCGCACTGTCGAAGACTGTGACCAAGCGTTAGTCGCACTTACTCCAAATACCAGCAGGATCAGCAGTGTCTTCATATCGATGAAAGTATACCAACCTTATAGTGATCAAAGATTACGCCACACTATGGCTGCGGTGCCTGATTATCATCGATATGATTACATTAGAGAAGGCTCAGCTTATGATCATACTCGCACTGTTACTCTCGCTTTCATTCATCGTTGTCTCTGCTCAGCGATTCAAGCTACATCCATTTTTAGGGTTACTAGGAGGTGCGATGATCTTTGCACTACTAGCGGGTATGGATCTCTCTACGCTTGTCCAGTGTATTAATGAAGGCTTCGGTGGCATCATGGGGGGCATCGGATTGATTATTCTCTTTGGAGTGATGATAGGCACCTTCCTTGAACGGTCGGGAGGCGCACTCGTCCTGGCTAATAAGATCTTGTCTTGGGTAGGGGAGAAGTATGTCACGCTAGCGATGATGCTCACAGGATATGTGATTTCTATTCCAGTATTTGCGGATAGCGGATTTGTGATCATGAGTCCGCTTAACAAGGTGTTATCGCGCAGGTCTGCGGTGCCGATCGCAGCTACCACTGCCGCTTTGGCTATCGGATTGTTGGCTTCTCATGTGATGGTTCCGCCTACTCCGGGGCCCGTGGCTGCTGCTGAGATACTAGGTGCATCACTAGGTAAAGTGATGATCTGGGGACTAGCAGTGAGCATCGTTTCCTGTCTTGTGTGTTATGCGGTTATCATCAAGTTCGTAGCGAAGATCAAGGTGGATACTTCACATACTCCTGTAGATAGTCCTACCGTCGCGCCAAGTCATGACGTCTCTCCAGGGATGGCTTTCTTACCTATCTTGATACCTATAGTTTTGATCGTCTTGGGGACACTTAGTAATATGCCTTCTTCCCCTTTCGGAAATGTTTCTTTCGCCTCATGGATTCGTTTTTTTGGTACACCTGCTATAGCACTACTGATCGGGTTGATTACTTCATTTTTTCTTCCTGCCAAATTTGAAAAGCAAATGTTGTCCACTACAGGATGGCTGGGAGATGCAGTGAAGGAGGCCGCTCCGATTTTATTGATTACCGGAGCGGGCGGGGTTTTTGGACAGGTCCTTAAGTCGAGTGT
>CAZXIE010000156.1:0-6414 GCA_964640065.1 uncultured Saprospiraceae bacterium | reverse complement strand
TGATCCCTCATTTTTATAAACTCCAAGAGTTAGCACTCACTGCAGGAGCGATGAATTACACGATAAGTGGAGCAGGCCCCAGTATGTTTGGTTTTGCACCCAACACACTGATTGCAGAGGAGGCGAGTGAGAAAGTCACTTCCTTCTTACACGATCAGGGCATCCGTTCTCACACTTACACTTCTATGATTAATACAAAAGGAGCTTACAAGATGTAGGCAGGAGTATGAAGTATTATAGCACGAAAAGTAAGGATGTATTAGTTGATCTCAAGACCGCCGTCTTGCAAAGTTTACCGCCAGATAACGGCTTATACATGCCGGAGCACATCCCCACGTTAGATGCCACTTTCGTAAATGACCTATCCTCTCACTCTTTCGTAGATATCGCTCGGCGTATAGCTACGCCATATCTGTCCGAGGATTTCTCGGAGGAAGAAATCAAGGAGATAATTTCTACGGCGATAAATTTTAAGGCACCACTTGTCAAGTTGAATGATAAGATGTCTGTCTTAGAATTATGGCATGGTCCATCATTAGCATTTAAAGACTTTGGCGCGCGCTTTATGGCTGCTGTTATGTCGAAGCTAGTGAAGGATGAAGATCAAAAACTGACTATACTCGTAGCTACAAGCGGAGATACTGGTGGCGCAGTAGCCGCAGGATTCTTAGGTGTTGACAATGTCGATGTGATCATACTTTATCCTTCGGGTAAAGTAAGTCCACTCCAAGAGAAGCAGCTTACGACACTTGGTCAGAATATCACAGCCCTTGAGGTGGATGGTACTTTCGATGATTGCCAAGCCTTGGTCAAAAAAGCATTCCTTGATCGGAGGATTAATAGTAAGTACCTCCTAAGTTCCGCTAACTCTATCAATATTACGAGACTTATCCCTCAGAGCTTCTATTACTTCGAAGCCTTCAAGCAATTGGAGTCTAAAGATCAAATTTACTTCTGTGTGCCATCTGGCAACTTTGGTAATCTCACAGCAGGGTTATTAGCACGAAAGATGGGATTGCCTATCAAAGGTTTTATCGCCGCTACTAATGCTAATGATGTCGTCCCACGATACTTATCGAGCGGTAGTTATGATCCCCAGCCATCAGTTCAGACAGTCTCTAATGCCATGGATGTCGGAGCACCCTCTAACTTCCGTCGTATGGAAGATCTATATGGACACCTATGGACAGATATGGCGAAGGACATATCGGGATATTCCTATACTGATGATGCGACGAAACTCGGCATCCTTGAGATCAATAAGACTTATAAGTACATTATGGATCCACATGGAGCCGTCGGATATCTTGCTGCTAAGGATCACCTGAAACGCGAGAGAGATAGTCATGTTGTCATCCTAGAGACTGCTCACCCAGCTAAATTCCTTCCAGTGATGACACCGATCTTAGGTCATATAACTGTTCCAGATAGGTTAGATAAGCTGAGATACAAAGAAAAGCAAGCGACTTTCCTGCCTAATAAATACTCCAAATTCAAGAGTTGGTTGATGGATAGATCTAAATGATCTTATAAAAGTGACCAAACCATTCTTTTATGTTGATTCCTCAAGCTTTTAATTAAAGCTTGTAGTACAAAAAATTAGTTACCGCTACGGTAACTAATTTTACCTTTGTTTCGTTATGAGAATAATATCACGGAGGAGCTTAGTTGAATTCGGGGCAAAACATACAGATTGTATTGCAGCATTGAAAGAATGGTTCATTCATGTGAGAAGGGGAGTTTGGCTGACACCAAAGGACTTCAAAGAAGAATTTCCTTCATGTGTGATTATTCCAGATAACAGGGTGATTTTCCATATTAAAGGGAACCACTATCGACTAATCGTTTTCGTGAATTATAAAGCACAGAGGATGTATGTGAAGTTCATAGGCACTCATGCGGAGTATGATAAAATAGATGCTACTACTATTAACCAGTTTTAATTGTTGACGGATGACAATGACTATAAAGACAACAAAACCTATCAGAACAGAAGCAGATTATGAAGATGCACTTAAAGAACTTGAGCCAATTTTTGGTGCTGATCCAGATACTCCAGAAGGAGAAAGAGCAGAGGTGTTATCGATCCTGATAGAAGCTTACGAGGATAAATACTACCCTATAAATACAAATGTTGATCCGATAGACTTCCTCAAAAAACGTATGGATATCCTACAAATTACCACGACAGAACTTGGCAAAATCATCGGTTATAAAAGTAGAGCATCCGAAATACTAAGTCGTAAAAGAAGGATGACGCTACCAATGATGAGAAAAATACATGCTCATTTGAATATTCCGATGGACATACTTACAAAAGAATACTCCTTAACAAAATGATCTTAGTTAAAGAAAGAGACTTTAGAATCTACCATAATTTGTGATGGGCTATCATATTCTCCTCTTTCAAGCAAAGCTTGTTCTTCTTGTCAAAACACTTTTCCAATAGATCACATACTTTCGCGGCGTGGAAAATCTCTCCCACCTGCTCGATGCGTATAGTCGAGATTCCAGGATAGCAGGTATAACCGAGAAGCTCAAAGCTTCAGATATACCCACTCGCATACTTTCTACCGGCATGGTAGGAGCGCAAGAATGCTTTGTCCTGTCCGCACTGAAAAAGCTTGGTCATACTCACCATGTACTAGTCGCCACTGACAAGGAAGAAGCAGCCTATATCCAGAATACACTCGATAATATTAACGAAGATCGAGCTGTTAGCCTCTTTCCAGATTCTTTTAAGAGACCTCTTCAGTTTGAAGAGCTAGATGCCCATAATATCCTTCAGCGCACTGAAGCAATCAATCGGATGAGTTTGGATGGTAGTGCAGGGGAGATCATAGTTACCTATCCCGAAGCTCTCTTTGAAAAAGTGGTGGATCCTAAGCTGATCAATGATCAAAAGATAGAGGTCACTGTAGGAGAGTCCTTAGACTTAGATACGATCCTTGAAGTATTGATAGAGTATGGATTTGAGCGAGTAGACTTCGTTTATGAGCCTGGACAGTTTTCTATCAGAGGTGGTATCGTAGATATCTTCTCTTATGGTAATGAATGGCCATATAGAGTAGAACTATTTGATGATGAGGTGGAGAGTGTCAGGACATTTAACCCTGGCGATCAGCGATCTATCAGATCTATTAAGAAGGTGGCCATCATCCCTAATGTCACAGGTCAGTTCACCTCAGAACAGAAGGTACCCTTGTTTGAAGTATTTCCGAAAGGGACACTCATCTGGATAAAGGATGCAGACTTCATGGTGGATAGGTTGCAGGCCTGTTTTGATAAAGCGGAAAAGTTTTCAGATGACCTGCTCGCCATGGAAGACGAGCAACTCAAGGAGATCTTCAGAGATAGATCTTTCATCTACCCTGCGGACTTGCTAGGATATATGGAGACTTTCTCGCTGCTGCTTTTGTCAAATTCGACATTGCTAAAGTCTTTCGATCATAAGGTGGACTTTGAGGGCAAGCCACAGCCGAGTTTCAATCGAAGCTTTAACCTACTCATAGACGATCTTAAGGCCAATGAAGAAAAAAAGATCCAGAACTATATGTTCACCGATAGCGCCAAGCAGGTGGAGCGGTTCTATGCCATCTTCGAAGACTTGGGCACGGATGTTCAGTTTCATGCCATCACAAAAAGTATACATCAGGGCTTCATAGACCAGCAACTGAAGATCGCTTGTTACACGGATCATCAGGTCTTTGAGCGGTTTCATCGGTACAAGTTGCGAAGAGGATTTACAAGGGAGCAGCAGATGAACCTGAAGATGATCCGCGAGCTACAGCCGGGTGATTTTGTAGTACATATCGATCATGGTGTAGGTAAGTATAGCGGCCTGGAAAAGATCGACATCAATGGTCACATACAAGAATCTGTCAGACTCTTCTATCGTAATAATGACTTGCTGTATGTGAGTATCAACTCACTTCATAAGATATCAAAGTACATCGGCAAAGATGGCACCGCACCTAAGCTCGATAAGATCGGTAGCGATGCGTGGAAGACACTGAAGAGAAAGACCAAGAAAAAGGTCAAGGACATCGCCAAGGAGCTCATCAAGTTATACGCGAAACGAAAGGCTACACCTGGATTCGCTTGCGAACCCGATGGTTATCTGCAAAATGAACTCGAGGCTTCCTTCATTTATGAGGATACGCCAGATCAACTGACAACCACTGTGGCTGTCAAAGAGGATATGGAGAAAGACCATCCGATGGATCGTTTGATCTGTGGAGATGTAGGATTTGGGAAAACTGAGATAGCGATACGAGCAGCCTTCAAGGCATGTGTGAATGGTAAGCAAGTTGCCATCCTTGTGCCTACGACCATCTTAGCACTGCAACATCAAAAGACATTTAGTGAGCGGCTGAAGGACTTTCCTGTGACAGTGGATTACGTAAATCGATTCAAAACAGCAGCTCAACGAAAGAAGACTTTCGAAGCAGCCAAAGAAGGGAAAGTAGACATCCTAATAGGCACCCACGCTCTACTCAACAAGAATGTAGGCTTCAAAGACCTAGGCCTTTTGATCATTGATGAAGAGCAAAAATTTGGTGTGGCTGCTAAAGAGAAACTTCGTAACCTCAAGGTGAATGTGGACACCTTGACTCTGACGGCTACGCCGATCCCAAGGACACTTCAGTTCTCGTTGATGAATGCTCGGGACCTCTCCATTATCAAGACGGCTCCACCTAACAGACAGCCTATACATACTGAGCGCAGGGTGTTTAATGATGAGATCATCAAGGAGTCTATCTACTATGAGATCCATCGAGGAGGTCAGGTATTCTTCGTCCATAATCGTGTGAAGACCCTTGCTGATATCACTGCCATGATCACAAGACTTTGCCCTGATGTATCGATCGCCATGGCACATGGTCAGATGGACCCAAAGAAGCTCGAAGAGACACTGGTCAACTTCATCGATCACAAGTATGATGTACTCGTATGTACGAATATCATCGAGACGGGACTTGACATCCCTAATGCCAATACGATGATCATCAACAATGCTCATCACTTTGGTCTGAGTGACTTACACCAGCTCAGGGGTAGAGTAGGGCGATCTAATAAAAAGGCATTTTGTTATCTCTTTGCACCTCCACTGTCAGTCCTTACGGCAGAAGCTCGTAAGCGCCTGAAGACGCTCGAAGAGTTTAGTGATCTAGGTAGTGGCTTTCACATAGCTATGAAGGACCTCGATATCCGAGGAGCAGGTAATCTACTGGGTGGAGAGCAAAGTGGATTTATCGCAGATATAGGATATGAGACCTATCAGCGCATACTCGAAGAGGCCGTACTTGAACTGAAGGAGCAGGAGTTCAAAGAAGAATTTACAGAAGAACTGCAGGCGAAGGGGTATGTCCGAGATGTTGAGATCGATACCGACATCGAGATGCTCATACCTGATGCTTATATCAATAATATTCAGGAGCGGCTCAATCTTTATACTGAGCTCGATAACATCGAAGACGAAGATGGTTTGATCACTTTCAGAGATGGTATGAAGGATCGCTTTGGTCCTCTTCCACTAGAAGTAGATGCCTTGTTCAATGGTTTACGACTGAGGTGGAAAGCCAAGCGCATGGGCTTCGAGCGCATCGTTATCAAGAATGGAGCGATGAAGTGCTTCTTCCTGTCTAATGCTCAATCTTCATTTTTTGAAACACGCTTCTTCCAGGAGTTGATGGCATACATATCTTCGAAAGGAACGATCATCGGACTCACTCTTAAGCAGAGCAGAAACTACCTGATCATGACTGCTCCTAATATCAAATCTTTGAAAGACGCACGGATCACCCTTGAGCGCATCCATGATGACATAATACCTCCCGTGGCGTCTAAGAAAAAACTCTCCAAGGAAGCGCCAACGAAGGCATAAGACTTACTAGTCAGCAGGATACATCACGTAGTTACGAGGTGTCTCCCAAAGCTTGATCGTCACTTCATATTTTTCACCGAGTTCTTTTTGGATGATATCCCAGATGAGGTAGCAAAAGTTCTCAGTAGACGTCCGCATATTCTTGAATTCTGGCACGTCGAGATTGAGATTTTTGTGATCAAACTTGTCCTCGACCTTCTCCTTGATGATATCCTTGAGGACCTTAAGATCCATGAGATAACCACTTTCAGGATCTACTTCGCCGACTACCTTCACTTCGAGATCATAGTTATGCCCGTGGTAGTTGGTATTATTACAGACACCATATACCTCGCGATTTTTCTCATCACTCCACGCTGGATTATGGAGTCTGTGCGCAGCATTGAAGTGTGCTTTTCTAAAGATGGCGATTCTCATAACGTCTGATTTTAGTTCCTAACGATTGATGGCTCGGATAGTTGACTAACTTTGGCGATGATGAAAAGAGTTATTATCACGCTTTCGCAAATATGGGCTAAATGAAATGG
>CAZXIE010000155.1:3999-6643 GCA_964640065.1 uncultured Saprospiraceae bacterium | reverse complement strand
CGACTCCGCTCAGGGACCAAATAAACATGGTGGCTGAGCGGAGTCGAAGCCGATAGTAATGAAGTGTAGTCATGATTCATGGAGTGATGTTTTATAATTTTTTAATAATCAGTTTTTCCAATTAGCATCTTTCGGATCGCTCAACAGAAGCATTAACACATTAGCGCTCACCTCAGTTTCTTTCAACTTAAATCTCCTACTGGCCGAAGCATGCTGTCATATGCCGCTGCACCCCACCAAAATGACCTCCATCTTGGAACCAGCTTCCACTTCAAACTCTTTTAGCATCGTCATACCAGTCCTCATATTAAAGAGGATATCACTTTGGTTGAGGATGCCAGAACTGATCTCAATATCTTGATCTGTAGATTCAAATCTTGAAACATTATCAAATACTCCTGGCAAGTAAAATCTTAATAACTGATCACAAGGATCTCCAAATTCATAAGCACCCATATCTACTTGATTCATGATGCGAGGAGTACTACCAGTGATATCATATACACTTTGGACAAGTGAATTATCTCCTGCATCAATGGCAGGTGATCCTGTCATCAATGAAAAATCCCCGTTCATGCTGTCTTGGAACATGGGATAGGCATCGAGGTTGACCCCCATAAATGTAGTGCCAGCGATAGCATCGATATCTCCATCTTGGGCGGCATCTTCCAGCAAACTATTGATGATTGTAACATCTGCTACTGACTCCATATCACTTGGATCTATAGGGTCAACAATGATCTCTTGACCGTTATTCCAAAATATAGAATTATGAATCTGTGCATCAATAGTACTTTTTCCACTATTGTCGAAGCTACTGGAATTGAAATGTATAGTAGCTTCTTGAGCATCATCACCATTGTTTGCAAAAGTACAATTGGTGATAACCGGAGAGCAAGTGGCATCAATATTGAATCCCGCCTGTGATTCAACCCAAATAACGCTACCATCTGGAGCTTGATTATTAGAAAATATAGAATTAATGATTAAAGGTTTTACCACCCCGCGTTGTGCTAACAATTGAATTGCTCCTCCTTCCGATGATGTGTTGTTAGAAAAGGTGCAACTTATAATTTTCGGATTAGACATTCCTCCACTAAATCCAAGTGACCAAATAGCCCCTCCTTGAAAATTAGATTTGTTATTAATAAAACTGCAATTTTCTAACCATGGGGATACTTCTCCACGATTAGCACTAAAGTATAAGGCACCTCCACTAGCAGATGCATTATTATCCTTGAAGGTGCAATTACGAATTACTGGATTAACAATGGTGGCAAATCCCTCTCCATTCATATATATGCCTCCACCACTATTGGCGAAAGTGTTTGCATTTCCATTTTGAATCGTAAAGCCATCTATCACACAAGTCGAATCTATATCGGCTATACTGTTCTCTCCATCGATGATCATCACACGAGAACTATTATCACTTGGGTCACCTGTATCACCTATATCTCCACTTAATATCGTCGGATGAGTCTTCCAATTTCTAAGTACAGAATTAGAGATCGGATAGTACCCTCCATAGAGTTTCAGGTTCTTGTTAATATAGAAGGTTACTTCTCTTGGGTCTGAACCTCCTGACCCATCTGTATCAAACTCTCTACTTGGATAATACGTCCCTTCCATCACATGGATCTCTGGTACGTTCTGACCATCTGCACAAAAGCAAGCAAGGTCTAACGCATCTTGGAGGTTATCAAAAGCTGCAGCCCAAGTCAATCCATCTCCTCCTGGGGAAGCACTTGCATTTACATAGAATGAACGGTCCGTACAGGGCAGTAACTTCTCTCTGATACTCTCGGCTCCTTCATAGATAAAGCCGACTTCGCAAGCATCTAAGGCTTTATCCCATATGGCCATATCGTCTACCATCCCATTCCAACTTCTTCCTGGCTCATCAGGATTATTGCCGATGAACAAGTCCATACCAGTATCGGATATATCAGACCCGATAGGGACCTGCAGGGCTAACTGCCCGTCTATATAAATAGACCTAGACTGTCCAGCGCTAGTAACAGCAACAACATGATGAAATTGGTTATCATTAATATCTATAGGCGCAGCTCTAGCAAATAAGCCTCCACTATAAGAAATAGAATCTGTCTCTCGAAATCTTGCAATTCTAAAATTATTGCCTTCTCCCTTAGAGATGAGTGTCTGCCAAGCCTTATCAAACTCATCCACCCTAAACCAGGCTGAGACGGATAAAGATTGATTAGTGAAGTCAAGGGATGGGTCATGGCTAACATTTACGTAAGTGTCGACACCATCAAGATCTATGCCTTTACCATGTATGCCATCTTCGTAAGTAAAACCACTTCCTACGATTGTACCATGATTACCACTTCGATGATCATCTGTATTTTCATCAAAATCCCAATATGAAACTAGATGAGCAGCGAGGTCCATCGTGGAGACCGTCGAAGACAATGTAACTGTCACCATAGCACTAGAACAAGCACCAGGCGCCTCATAAGTAAACTCATACACTCCATCTAGTTGTCCTTCAGGAATAAAAGTTGCAGCTGCGTCATCAAAGGCATCCCCTTCAGATGTCATAGTCCCCGTCTCTGACCAGGTACCACCTGGATCTTCACCAGTCAAAAGACTAAATAAGTCAATAGGCTGAGTGACTGCG
>CAZXIE010000155.1:0-3899 GCA_964640065.1 uncultured Saprospiraceae bacterium | reverse complement strand
TGAACCATTGGTCTGCTCCGGCTGGACAAGACGGAGATTCTTGGCCACTAGGTGTAGTACCATCGGTAGTAAAGGGCAATACTGTAGGTGAACTACATCCAGTGCCAAAGTCTGTTATAAAGCAAGCAGGCAAAGCCTTAGCACATGTATTATTAAAATTTTGTGTTATAAGATCTTCTAAGCTTACGCCGGTGCTATAAATATCACTGATCTCATCAGCGCTCAGCGGCCGGGACCATAGCGCGAGGTCATCTATCAAGCCATTCCAACTCCTTCCGGTTTGATCTGGATTATTTCCGATGAATAAAGGCATTCCTCCGTCAGCTATATTTGCATTTGACATGTTTTGAACAGTCAAAATACCATCTATATAAAGTGAGGTTGAAACCCCGGCATGAGTGACTGCAACAACATGGTGAAACGCGTTATCATTAACATTGACATTTGAAACTATATCTCCACTACCTCCGCTATAAGACAGACTATCTGTAGTCAATCGTCTAGCTATTCGGAAGTTAGCATCTTCACCTTTTGAAATAAGCGTCTGAAAGAATTTATCAAACTCGGTGACTTTGAACCAAGCTGAGATGGTTAAAGACTTTCCAGTGAAGTCGAGTGAGGGATCATTACCAGCATCCACATAAGTATCCATGCCGCCGAGGTTGATGCCATCTCCATACATACCCGAAACATAAGAACTGTCAACCCCGATGATATTACCATGATTAGTTCCTATATCGTCGGTGGCATCTCCGTCAAACTTCCAGTATGAGACTAGAGAATCGGATAAGCTAATGGGACCACTGTTGGATATCAGATCGTAGGTATCTTCTATAATCGGATTGTGATCTTCATGAGCATGCACAACATACACCGTAAAGAGTAAGGTGAAAGTTATGGCAAGAGTTAAAAGCTTATTCATTGTTCTACTTTTTGAGTTGATTTACAGAGTGATTTTTTAAAATTGAAATGACTACGATCATAGTAATTCCTCTCCCTGCGCCCTAACGCTAGAGCGCGACAGGCTCTCCAAAGGAGGATAGGTATTGGTGAAGTCAAGAATTAATTAAGTGCTGTTGAACCGCCACCCTCACCATGCCCGCAGTGTTTTTCACTCCAAGCTTGTGCATGATATTCTTCCGGTGTGAGTTAACCGTCTCATAGCTGACATATAGCTTGTTAGCTATTTCTTTAGCGGTGTGTTCGTAGGCGATGAGATACAGCACCTCCCGCTCACGGGGTGTGATCAGAGTCGTGAGATCTGTGTTATTGGATATGGTTGACGCAGTCATCGAATGACGCCGATGTGCTGTAAGCAAGGTAGTTGAAGTATTCATTTGTGCAGTGTTAGCTGATGGTTGTGATACATTAAGATAATTATAATTTTTAAAAAGTTACGAGGCTGGTTTGTCTTGTCTTATCCTTCAAATAGGTGACAACAGATTAGATGACATTGAGACGGATATGATCAAAATAAGGATTGTAAAAAGACTTCGATGGTAACTCCTGTGATTAATGTAAATTGATCTTCAAGGTTGATACTTCCACTGACCAGCCCAAAGTTTTCACATCCTGTGGTGAGTATCACATCCTCGGCACTACCGTCTTTTAAAAATAAATCTACATGGCAACCAATGAAGACTGCTGCCCCTGGGCCATTATTTACGAAAGTGGAATTGCGAAGAGTAATAAGGAAGTTAACACCTTCGTAAAACCCTTCTGTTGCTATGGCGCCACCGATGCCCAAGTTGCCGACATTATTTTCAAAGTGACAGTTTTCGATGATCGTCTCTCCTCTGATTTGCATGATAGCGGCTCCTCGGCCCTGATTACCAGACGCTATGGATTGATTGTTTTTGAATTGGCAATTATAAAGTTCTATAGGACCACTGAAGGAATTACATAACATAGCTCCTCCAACTCGATCAGTATTAGCATTAACAAATTGCAGATTTTCTATCTTGGACTCTTGGCTAACTTGTACGATAGCCCCAGGTACGGCGGCATATATCACAACACCTTCGCCATCGATCACTACCGGGCGAGATATATTAAGCATCAAGTCTCCGACGTCATAGTGACTCAGGAAGATCGTATCGAAAGATGAAAAAGAAGTATCAAAAGTGATCGTGTCGGTTCCAAAAAAAGAGGCATTAGATTCTTGGATGGCCCATCTGAAAGTTGCACCCATCAGACTATCAGGGTGATGATCGTCAAGCGAAGTAACATGATAATTAACTTGACCCTGAGCAGATGAGAGCAGCCCTAAGAAAAATATGAGTTGTAAGTAGCGCATCATTTTTCGATTTAGCGTTAGTGATAGTTTTTGTGGCATCATATGCCGCTACATGAGATAAAAATCTCTAGATGATGTAAAACTATAAAGGACATTTGGCCCAGACCATCATCCAAATGGGTGACAAATCAGCACAATCCTTAGTTCTTGTCCCCCAAATGGGTGACACGAACTAAGGATGATGTAGCTTATATTTGATTGTAGCTAAGAAGCATCACCATGATCCGCATCACCATCATAGAAGATGACATCACCATCAGAAGAAACCTGGTGGCCTTTATCGGCTTCCATGAGGATATGGAGTTAGCAGCAGAATGTGGTAGTGTGGAAGGCTTCTTACATCAGCCGACATCAGAAGCACTCAAAGCAGATATACTCTTACTAGACATCGGACTACCGGGCATGTCTGGATTAGAAGGCATCGCCAAGATCAAAGAGATATCTCCTGATCTTGATATCATCATGCTCACTACTTATGATGAAGAAGAGAAGATATTTGAAGCACTACAATCAGGAGCTTGCTCATATCTATCCAAGAAGACTTCATTAGAAAAAATCATCGAAACCGTCAGGATCGTCCATGAAGGAGGATCCTACATGTCTCCTGCCATAGCGCGAAAGCTGACAGGTTATATAAGTAAAGGTGCACCTACCAAAAACACGTATAAGTTAACGCCAAAACAAGTGCTGATCATCAATGGACTGGTTGATGGATTGAGTTATAAAGGGCTTGCAACAAGACTAGATGTATCTGTATCTACGATCAAAACACATATCAAGCGCATCTATCAGACGATGCACGTCAGTAGTAAGTCAGAAGCGGTAGCCAAATACCTGAAGTCTACATAAGCGCATCATAGTGGTCAAAGTGGCACCTTTAAGATGACGGACCAGCCTTCCTCATGACTCACTTCGAGTTGTCCGTTAATCTGCTCGGCGCGCATACGCATATTGCTCAAGCCAAGACCTGGACCATCTTTTTTCTCAGTAGGAGATCCATTATCTTGGATCTTCATGTACAGATGATTTTTTTGTTTTAAAAACTGAATCTCTACATGCGTACCATCACTATGCTTCAGAGCATTGGCAAAAGCTTCTTTGTATATCAAGTACAGCTGCTGACGGATGTCCGGTGCAAGAGATACATCTCTATCTATGCCAGAAGCGATGACTTCATACGTCATGCGATCCTCGGGGATATTAGTCTCAGCAAAGTCTCTGACCTTATCGATGAGGCTTGTATAATTGTCTTGTCTGGCATCTATCGCCCAGACCGTATCACGCATCGTCTCTAGAGCGTTTCTACTGATCTCACTGATCTGCTTGAGCTTTTCCTTGATAGGCCCTTCTGCCGTATAGCTCATGACATTAGACTGCATAGATAGGCCCGTAAGCATAGACCCTACGTCATCATGAAGGTCACTTGAGATCTTAGTACGTAGTCTCGTTACCGCTAATTCTTTTTCTTGGTCCATCAGTCTAAGTCTATAACCTAGCCCCAAAGAAAAGACGAGTATCTCCAGCAGCACACCAAGCTCAGTAAACCATACTCTTGGGAATGCCGGCTCACTAATCCAACCGAGGTTGATAAAGAGAGACAATA
>CAZXIE010000154.1:0-6775 GCA_964640065.1 uncultured Saprospiraceae bacterium | reverse complement strand
ACCTCATACCTAGCATCGAACTATATCTTTTATCGGTCGTTAGTATTAAAATCAGAAAAACCATGTTTGGACTATTTAAGAAGAAATCACCAGAGGATAAGCTTAGAGAAGAGTATAAGAAACTGACTGAAGAAGCCTTTAGACTCTCAAAGACAGACAGAGTAGCCTCTGATCAAAAGGCTGCTGAAGCTGAGAAGATCATGACCCAACTTGAGGCTTTGCAAAAATCTTCTTGAGTCTACGATGAGGCACATCCCCCTTTCGGAAATACTCGACGCCCCGGCACTCTGGCGAAGACATCTGATCAACAGTATCAGCGGCTACAAGTCAGCTAATCTTGTTGGTACGATATCACCAGATGGAGTTTCTAATCTTTCTCTTATTAGTAGTATAGTTCATCTAGGCGCTAGTCCGCCTCTTCAAGGATTCATCATGCGTCCCCTTTCAGTAGAAAGACAGACTTACGAGTATATAAAAACTGTAGGTGAGTATACCATCAATCATGTACATCTTGACTTCATAGATAAGGCGCACTATGCCTCGGCCAAATTTGAAAAATCAGCATCAGAGTTTGACGCTTGTAATTTAACAGCAGAATTCACAGGAGATCACAAAGCCCCTTTTGTAGGAGAGTCTAAGATTAAGATGGCGATGAAGTACGAAGACGAGTATCTCATCAAGCAGAATAATACCATCATGATCATCGGTAGTATTCAGGCTATCTATCTAGATGAAACCTGTCTACAAGAAGATGGTAATCTTGACTTAAGTAAAGTTGATGATGTCGCAGTTAGTGGTCTGGAGACTTATTATAAAGTTGAAAAAGAAAAGCACTTTGCATTCGCTAGGGTAGGGCAGTGGCCGAAGTAGTAAAATTGTTTAATTAGCCCATTAGCCCATTAGCCCATTAGCCCATTAACCCTCTGGCACAACATAAAAAATCCTCCGATCACTATTAAAAGCAGAAAACACTCCAAGCCCATTTGTGATATTAGAAGGAGGTTCATTCAAGTCTCTTGAATCTTGTGTTCTGTTTTCATAAAGTTCGGCATACTCTTGATTGATATGGAATACCTCTACACTGTAAGATCCAAAGGAAACAAGCGTGCCAGCAAGAAAAGTTAATGCAGACTCATCTGTAGGTTCTGATACAAATCTAAAAGTCTCAAGTGCGTCTAACACTTGCTGCGGGAATATAGGTATGAATGTGTCATCTGCACTTTCTACTACCATGAAGTAAAGGTCTTCTTGTGGATTGTCCCATCTAGCTTCGATATTTGATCCTTGGAGAAATTCTGTAATGGTCATGACGATAGCTTCCCTGCCTGCTGTAAATGGTAGCTGAGGAACTCTAATCGTGTCCTGAGATAAACTCAGTCCTGTGGTAGGTGTAGGGACGGTTGTTGCGCCCGTAGCCGTTATGCCGTTAGCGATGACTTCTAGTTCAAATACATCTCCAGTTTCTACAGTTAAGTCATCACCAGGGTAATTATAATTTCCTTCGCTGTCTGATGAAACGAGGGCAAAGCGTCCTCCATCTTTTATAATGGTGACTTGTGCATTATTGATAGGTGCCGAGATATCTTCTTCTGAGGATAGGGGGAAAGTAGATTTTATGCGTATGTCGTCTACTGGTTCACCTGCGAATAAGAAAGCTTCCACAACAAACTGATTGTCAGCTATATTATTCAGATTTTCATCTTCACATGAAAAGAAGAAGAGAACTGATGCTAATAGGATATGTGTCTTTTTCATAGCTCTTCTTTTAAAAGTGTATGTCTACTGATAAGTTGGGTGTCATACCGAGATATTGTATTTCTGATATGACTGGAGGAGAATTAGAAAAGTCATATTCTCGGTACCACACATTGCTGCGATCATAAAGGTTAAATATGGATAGGCCGAAGTCTATCTCATATGGTCCCACTTTGTATAGGTAATGTGCCGACAAATCTAGTCGATGATAAGCTGGAAGACGTGATCCATTTTTCGGACCGACACCGATGTAACTGAATGACCTTCCGTCTAACAGATCGATCGAGTACTGACCAGCAGGCTCTGTAAATGGCTTGCTACTAGCATATAGAAAGGTGGCAGCAAGACGCCAGTTATCTATCTCATAAGAGTGCACCATCTTAAATTCATGCCGTTGATCATGTAGCGCCGAAAACTCAAAGCCATTGTTAAGTCCATCGAAGGTATTGCGCACTTGAGCTATGGTATAGCTAATCCAGCCTGTATAGGCACCACGCTTTTTTTGAAGTAAAAACTCTACACCTTCTGCAAATCCATCACCTAAGAAAAACAACTGACTTAGATCGATATCTTCTCTTTGAAACCTTAGCGAGAACTCTGCAAGGTCAGAGTAGTTCTTTCTATATGCTTCTACATCAAATAGAAAATCATCGGTTTCATACGATGCCCCAACTATAAAGTGGTCTGCACTGCTGACCTTGACGAGATCATCATCAGATAGTAGCCAGAAGTCCCTGGATCCTTCCGTGACGTTTTCATTGACAATGCGATTTACAAATTGGAAATGTCTGCCAAAAGCTCCCTTGACTTTAATTCTTTCTGTAAGCTTGAAAGAGGCTGATGCTCTCGGTGCCCAGTAGAATTGGTTAGTTACATCATAGTGAGTGGCCCTGATGCCCGCATTTAGAAAAAACCTATCTGAAGGTTCCCACGTGTCTGATACATATCCTGCAGAATAAGTAGCCTGCTGAGCTATATCTAGGATGTTGAGTGTGTCATCTCTAGTAAACTCATAATCTACTTCTGCGCGAGTGACAAGTGCCCCAAATTCTAATTTGTGATCAGATGTAATCTGAAGTTCATTGTCTAACCTGATAGTTACATCCCTCACTTCATTATCTTCTACAGTACTTATCCTCTGATTAAAGACTACTGTGTCTCTTTCTATCAGGCGAGCTGCGATATCCACATCTCGATTATAATCACTGAAGTAATTAGAAGAAGCTACTAGTAAGTTAGAATACCACTTTGGATTCCATTGTCTTGACCACTTTCCACTAACGCCTCGATTACCCCAGTCTGTAGTTTCATCTACATCAAGAGATATCAATAAGTTTGCAGGATCCCCTCTTTCGATAGTTATGTCATTAGTTTCATCTAAATGGTCAGCTCCTTGGTAGTAGGAGATGGCGATCACATCTTTATCGGTCGGGTTAAAACTCAACTTGCTATTGAAGTCAAAGAAGTAGAAGTCTGGTTGAACAGTATTCACTTCTAAGCCATCTATATCTGGGAGATTTTCAGTTTGTGAGAAGACACCGAATATAGAATTGAAGACGCCGCTTCTGATGATATCTGTATATGATCTTCGCCCACTTAATAACAGTGATCCTTTTTTGAATAATGGTATCTGTACGCTTCCGCGAGCATTGAGGAGATTGAGTCCTAAGCTGCCATGAAAATTATTAGGATCTCCAGTTTTTCCTGTGAGATCTACTACACTCGATAGACGTCCACCAAATTTTGCAGGAAAGGCGCCTTTGTACAGTTGTACATCCTTTATTGCATCAGCATTAAAAGCTGAAAAGAAGCCAAAGAAGTGATCTACATTATAGACTGTAAGTCCATCTAGCAAGACTAAGTTCTGATCTGGAGTTCCTCCTCGTACAAATAAACCAGATGAACTTTCATTACTACCACTTACACCGGGCAACAATTGCAAAGATCTAAAGATGTCTACTTCGCCAACATTAGGAAGAAGCGCTAGTTGCTTTGGTGATACTTGTATCGTGCTGATTTTATCAGAAGAATTCATGACTTTGAATGAATTAGCTCTGATGACTAACTCATCTAATACAATACCGGATGTTAGATTAACTGAGAGTCCGGATATATCTTCTGATCCTTCACTGATAGGTATATCTAGGGATTGATAACCCACATAAAATACTTCTAGGGTCAATGCATCTTCAGGTACGTCAATCAAAGAAAAAAATCCATCCACATTTGTAGATACACCTTTATTAGTGCCCTTGATTACGACATCAGCGAAAGGTAGTCTTTCTTGGTTTTCGAGGCTCCGCACGATACCAGAGATAGTCCTTTGACCATAGGCCTGTATGCTTATTGCAAATAAGATTGCAGCAAATAATACACTTCGATATTTCAAAATCAAGAGATTTATTTACGTAAGTGAGATGAAAGCTACGATATATTGGATCGCCACTATAACTATGAATTAAAGTAGATCATAAGATTGAATTACTTGGTAAACTTTGAAGCAATTAATCGGACGTTTCTATCACAAAACGATCACCGTCATTCGCAAAATGAATTGGCCCAGTATATCCCGTAAGCTCTTTTTTAAAGAGATTTTTGATAATACGGAGATCGGGCGCAGGTGCAAAATGATGAAGCACGAGCTTTTTGACATTGGCCTCTGTGGCTACTTCTGCTACTTCCGAAGGCGTGGTGTGGTAATCTTGGATATCCACTAAGATTTGGGCATTTCTAGATTGACCGTCTTCCTTAATACGATCTGACATTTTTTGTAAAAGAGAATTGAGCATGACCTCATGTATGAGTAAGTCGGCACCATTGGCCATCTCCGTGAGAAGGTCATCTTTCTTGGTGTCCCCACTGATGACGACTTTCTTGCCTTTATATTCTATGCAGTATCCGACTGCTGGTTCGACAGGTTCATGGCTTACATCAAAGGCTGTAATCTTCAGTCCATCTTGATTAAATACTACGGCTCTACCACGTTCTTCATTATGAAATTCATGAGCTACGGCTCTTGCTTTAGATAGATCCATGAGAGTTGTGCCATGATGATCTACTCGATGCTGATTTTCGATGTGTAAGAACTGATTGATCGCTTGATTGAGTGTGTCTGTTCCATCAGGCCCATATAGATGAAGATCAGTATTTCTACCAAGCACCCAAGATCTGCTGATTAAGCTTGGCAAGTCGATCATGTGATCAGAGTGCCAATGTGTGATAAAGATGCCATCCAAGTGAGTAAGTGGAAGCCCTATGTTCTCTGCTTTCTGAACTACGCCATCCCCGACGTCAAACATAAAGAAGTGCCCATTAGCAAATACGGCAGTTCCAGTCTGCGCCCTTGTGCCTGGGATCGGAGAGGAGGTTCCTACTGTAAAGACAGTGATATGCTCTGTATCTCGGATGAGATCTAAGCCGTACTCAACCTGTTCTGCTCGACTCTTAAGTTGCTGATCTAGCATAAATGGAATGGCTTTCTCCGGAAACACGTTGATAAGCAACCATCCTAAAAAGGCAAAGACTAGAACAATGAAAAGGGAGATGAGGAGCCACTTTTTCATAAAGTCTCTTGTTAATTGAGTGATACCTTGAGCGAATGATCGACCACCTCGCTTCGTACAAAGTAGGCGACTACTAGAACAGATATAATCTGATACACAAGGACAATTACATGTCCGAAGGGAAGGAGTGCTTCTAATCCAAACCAACTACCCGTATATGCGATGATGCCGATGGCAATCGTTGATTTGATTCCTTCTAGCCAAAGCGCATGTTTACTAAGATCCATCAGCGTGGTATAGCTATAGACCATCAAATAAAGGAAGCCCCCATAATAGAAAAGTAACGGAAACCCGATATCTACGAATTTGATAAGTATATGAAAGAGCATGGAGATCAAGACTCCGAGTTGTATCCAGCTCCAGATCTGAAGACCTTTGGATGGGTTAGTTCGGTACTTTTTAAAACTATCAGATCTTGAAGAAATAATGGGAAATCTTTCCTTCACATCCTCTGGCCTCCAACCTGTTGGCATGAACCAGATCCTCAGTTTATCAAACCAACTTTGAGCGAACCAGGCGTCTTTGATGAGTAGCCAGATATGGTCAAGGTTGATCAGGATGGGGTTCCAAGTATTGACTTGTCGTGTGACACCGTATACACATGGTTCTTCATCCAGTTCTTCCTGATAGGTACCGAATGCTCGATCCCATACGCAGAAGACTGGAGATAGATTTTTGTCGATATAGATTGGATTGATAGCATGGTGTACTCTATGCTGCGATGGCGTGACGATAATGTACTCTAGCCACCCAAGCTTGCCGATATGCTCGGTATGATACCAGACCTGAACAAAAAGATGT
Source organism: uncultured Saprospiraceae bacterium (assembly GCA_964640065.1). Lineage (GTDB taxonomy): Bacteria > Bacteroidota > Bacteroidia > Chitinophagales > Saprospiraceae > JAJRXG01. The sequence continues at coordinate 656 of CAZXIE010000154.1, read as the reverse complement.
AGCGGCGTGATGATGGCAATGACCTGTGGAGGTATGCCAAGAAATGCAGCAGGCAGCAAAAAAATAAAACTGACATTGACAAACTTCGAGATGCTCTGTCGTAAGGCAGTAGCAGTATTAAAATCTTCACCTGAGTGATGGATCACATGTCGGTTCCAAAAGATATTGACACTGTGTGCTAGTCGATGATACCAGTATGTCGCAAAGTCTAGTGCGACAAACGCCGAGAAAAAAAGAAAGATACTTTTCTCATGTTCGAAGAGTGCTAGATGACTGTGTAACCACTTATAGCCAAGGATGACGATCGTCAAGCCTAATATGCTCTTGATGGCATTCGTCATGCCTGAACTTAGACTAGATATGACATCCATAGATCGGAAGTTAAACCTGCCTTTCACTTTAGCATAGACCATCTCGATGATGATCATCAGAAAAAAGGAAGGCAAAAGAATCAGTAGAGCCTTAGCAAAATCAGCCATAGGTAGTGAAGTTAATGAGAATCAGGTAATCTGAAAGAGGAGTATTGGCGGCTTTGACTTCGGATAAAGTGAACCCAAAACCTCTTGCACATTAACTCATCGGTTAATTCGCTCTTTAACCAGTACCCGGAGCGGGACTTGAACCCGCACGGCCGCGAAGCCACTGGATTTTAAGTC
>CAZXIE010000153.1:0-6810 GCA_964640065.1 uncultured Saprospiraceae bacterium | reverse complement strand
ATATCAATGTATTAATGAATATACACGGTAAAATAGAAGAATAATAGATGTAATGTGCTGATATACAGGTAGATAGAATATTTACGAAAGTGAAAGTATGCTATGATCAGCGTTGCCGGTGGACCCGCAACTAAACTTAGAAAAAACTGTGTTGTCTTTCGCGTCTCGCGACAGACTTGTAGATAGCTTGAATTAGTTTGTCTTCTCGTTTTTAACATGCATCATCTATTTACGAAAGTGAAAGCGCTATGATCATCGTTGCGTGTGGACCCGCAACTAAACTTAGAAGTGCTATGACTGTTTCTTTGGACTGATCAACTTCATATGCGCCTGATAGTCCTTTATGTATTTATAAAATGAAGAGAGGCTGAGTCGCTGCCTACCTTGACTCTTGAGGTATGCGCTGATAGAGTAGAGATCGCGGAGATGACGATAGATCATCTTGTACTTGTCTACTAGTCCAACCTTGGCGTCATAGATAGAAAGTGGCTCAGATGTGATGGTATTTATCTCGATGATCTTGAAGTCGCCTTGTAGGAGCTGGTCCCAGGTTTTATACTTGATATCGAGCCTTCCGTAGTATAACTCAAACTGGCCAAGCGAAGACTCTATGGATTGTAAAAGTTGATCGTTGATCAGGTGGTCGCCAGATCTGACTACAGTACCGCGATTATGACTGCCGATGGGTTCTATGACGACTACCTCATCATCATCGAGGATTGTTTTCTCTAAATTATAATGTCGTAGTGCGCTTCCAGACTGCTCATGAAGACCACGCTGATGTAAGAGTTCTATCATCGAAGATGTGCCATCACCCGTGATAGAGAGTAGTGTCTTAAGTCCGATCGATGTGATCTTGCCAGTGGACTGATTAGGATGGCGGATATAGAAGATGCCACATTCGTTAGGATAGTCGATGTATGCTTGGAGCAGAAAGTCTACTCGTGAGTCATTTACGTAAGTGAAAAGGTCGGCTTGATCTTTTAGAAGAGCGGCAGAGAATCCGCGCTTACCGATGTTAGGCTTGGCGATCAATGGATAGGCGGGAAGCTGGCTATGATCTATCGCCGTAGATGCCTCTGCAGAGACGAGCACGGTCTTAGGATAATTAGAAGGCTCGAGGTGGCGGTAGACTTCGGACTTGCCAGAATTAGTGATGTTACTATCGCGGTAATCGTGAGATACATTAGTGAAGAATAGCGGAGTAAGAGACCTCAGGCTGAACCAAGTGTACATCACCGACGTCGGTAGATGGATGACCCACTCCGGGCTATATTCCCACTTGTTTACTAGGTACTGCTCCCACTTGGTCATGAAGTCGGCACAGCTTCTAGGACGAGGATTTTGTTGATGACGGTGAGGTCTTTAGTGATACGCGGCACCTTACTTTGGACGGTTACTTTATCTCTGGCAGCGAGGTGCCTGTGGAAGGCTCCCGTCTCGACGAATGTCACCTTAGGCAAAGACATGACATAGTCGTTCTTTCGTTTTTCGCTGTAGTCGTGGTTGGTTGCTTGTAAGATCTGATCTATGCGTCTTATGATCTTTTGAGTATCGATCTTAGGCCGCGACGATGACTCTATGAGCCAATGATGGCAGCCCAGATGATGGCCAGTGCCTTGCGATGTGTGTAGTGGCGCGACAGTATAGTCACTTAGGTGGATGCCGAGCTCCTTGCTGAGGGTCGTGATGACATGATTACAGTTATCCTCCATGACTTCTTCGCCAAAAGAGTTGAGGAAGCCGGAGGTCCTGCCTTGTATCTGTAACTTATAGGGTCTCACTTTCGTAAATGTCACAATGTCCTCCATCACATAGCGATATAGGCCTGATGTGTTAGAGATGAGTAAGACATAATTTTTACCCGCTTCAACTTCCGCTAAGTTGAGGATCGTCGGTTGCTCATGATCGATCTCATGGACTTCGATAAACTCATAGTAGATACTTCCATCGACAAGGAGCGCCATGCTATCATCCTCTCGATCATCCTGGCAAGCAAAAAATCCTTCGGTAGCATTATAGACCTCTACATAGAGTAAGTCTTGATGACCGATGAGTTCATGTATCCGATCTTTGTATGGATGTATGTTGATACCACCATGTACGAAGAAGGAGATATCGCTAACGAAGTCTTTATATTCTCGGCGACTCTTGGTGGCTCTGAAGTGCTCGAGCATTTTGAGATTCCAGGTGGGTAGGCCACAGAAGCCTTTGATCTTCGTGTCTCGTGAGCTCTCCCAGATCAGTCTTATTTTTTGTTCCCAAGGTGTCTCGGTTTCTAAGTTATGGCGAGCGGCAGACATGCTCTTAAGGAAGAAGGGGATGTGGTCAGACATGACTGCCGAGACATCTCCGACATAGTAATCTGACTGTTGCTTAAGACTGCCGGGTAGTAGTATCGTATGTCCATCGACAGCTTCGCGGATGTAGTGATTTACTACGGCGGCGCTGTAGACTGATCCTTTGATGAGGCAGTCTTTCACATATTTTTTGGAGAGTGGGATGGTCTTGTTGCGACCTGTTGTGCCGGATGACTCTCCATAGTATTTGATGCGATCTTTTTGGAGGACATCGCGATCGCCGAGTTTGATCTGATAGATATGTTTGGAGATATCTTGATACCTTGATATGGGCACACAGGCTCGATATTCTTCAGGTGTGATGTCACCTATGAGTCCGATCTCAGTAGCATATCTGGTAAGGGTGAGCTGCTCGCAGACCTCCTTCAGGATATCTGCTTGGTGACGTATAGGATCTTTCAGCTGCTCTTTGAGTGAGCGATACTTAAAGTCTAGGAAGGTCTTAGATATACTTACCATAATTGGTGCACAGTCCTCTTGTCTATGCTAAGAAAGTGAAATATTGGGTAATGGGTTAATGTGCTGATGAGTTAATTAGGTAATTAGCGAATTGTGAGAATTAGTGAATTAGCGAATGATTGCTGTTGGATAAAAATTCGGTATGGTTGTTATGAATTGTTTGTCATGATTTTTGATTCGAAAATAGACTCCAGACACTTTGACCCCTTAAGGGTCATATTATTATAATTTTATCGGACAGCTGACGTATGCTGAATCACGCCAAAGCGTGAAACGTTCTGATACGACTCGCCAAAAGAATAAAACCTCGTAGCGGCTAGGCGCGCGCATCTCGGCTAAGCCGAGGGAGCACGACGAAAAAAGCCGAGGTTTTATCACGAGGATGCTTAAGCGTTAACTGTGAAATATTCATCCTAGGAAGTCAAGGGCCTATTTAGCGAGTATTAGCAGGACAAGATTTTTACGTCTTTTTGTATCGACTGACAAAAAGACAAGGAAAATTAAGCATGAAACCTTATGATTGATCATAGTAATGAGCCAAGGGGTTTGACTTTAAAAATGAAACATGACATGAGCGCATCAGTGAGAGAACCATAATCAACTTGATTATGGCATTGAGAATGAAAACCAATAATTAGATCAGACCACTAAACCAAGAGATGACGATACTTTAAAAGCGCTATGACTATTACCAACTCGTTAAATATCGGACCAGAACGTAACAAATAGTCGAGTAACCACATTATATGCATATGAAATGGATACTAACACTCAGCGCACTCTGCATAGCCACTCTTCTTCCAGCACAATCGGACATCTTCGGAGTATGGAAGGCCATCGATGATAAAGACGGAGAGCCGAGCTCTCATCTAGAGATATTTAAGGTCGGAGATAAGGCACATGCTAAGGTCGTCAAGCTCTACGATCAACCAGATGACATACTCTGCGAACCATGTACAGGCGACAAGCATAACAAGCCAGTATTAGGAATGGAGATCTTATGGGGCATGAAAGGTAAAGGAACATCTTGGAGCGGAGGTCGCATCATGGATCCAGAAAATGGTAAGGATTACAAGTGTAAGATCACTCTCGAAGATGATGATACACTAGCTGTGCGCGGTTATATCGGCATCCCGGCTCTGGGTAGAACGCAGACTTGGTATCGGGTGGAATAAAAAAAGCATGTAACAAACTGCTACATGCTTTTCTAAAATATATATTTTGATTGTTCTTATCCTAGAACAACATCTTCTCTTCTTATAGCAACAACTCCGAAAATCATCATGCCAAGCGATAGGCAAATAACTCCCCATTCGCCCATGGTTGGGACGACATCTACTACTACAGGTGAAGGCCCAGTAAATTCTACGTTATCATAAAAAATAGATGTTTGTTGAAAACAAGTTGATGTCGATCTAAACCCGAATTGAAGGTTGTTTCCTTCGGCAGTGTCATCAGCTGTGAAGGATAACGCTCCTTGTTGTGCAGCGGCTGTAGCATTTGAAACATCAAATCCCTCTGTTCGAATAAATCCGAAATTACTATCGAAAACAGTTATGAAGGCTTCTACGGACGGTGCATTAGGATCGGCCATAAAACCATTTAGTAAATAATCGAAAGTAAAATCAAGCGTGGCTCCTGCAAAATCTGCTGGAACAACGTACGCCTGAAATATATGAGTCTGAAGAAATTGTGTAGGGACACCACTCAAAGGACAACCAGTATTGTGAATGCCAGATCCAAAATCGAAGTTGGGGAATACATTTAAAACCTGAGTAGAAGCGCCTGAAGGATCTGGTGCTAAATTACTTCCTGCACCACCTACTGCGTTAGCTGGAAAGGTGCCATTATTACCTTGAAAACCAAGATTTGCATCCAAAACATTATCAGTAATTGACCAGCCATTCGGCAACAACCCATCTGGACTGGGTGCTTCAAAGTCATCACTAAATATAATAGTCTGAGCATCCATTGTGCCTAGGCATAGAAAGCTGCACAAAAGCACACAGAAGGTGTAAAATAGATTTTTCTTCATTTCATTCAAGGTGTTAGATTTAACAATAGTTCATAGGAACAAGGATTGCTCTTGTCGCCACAAGCGATGAAGGTAATTAAACTTTCGAGATTTCATGCATTTTTACAGGCCTAGTGTAAACCCGTGTCGAATTCGAATGGGTACATCTAATTCCTTCAACTGAAAAGAGTTTTATTCTATACATTTAGCACCATCTAATGCAGCTAGTATCAACCAGTTAGATAAACTACGTCGTGGAGAAAGGTAATAGAAAGTTAGTCTTTGTTGAAGGTACTGCTGCAGTGGTAAAACCTCAATCGAAGAGCAAGGAAAAAACGCATTCTTCTTATTTCCATGTTTTTGTGAAGATGGTTTTAGCAGCTCTTCTCATCTTCTGTGCTCCTCATGCAGAATTACAAGCACAACTTGAAGAGGACGTCTCACAAGGAGAAAATCGTGGAGATATAGGCACCGATCGAAACTCCGGTTTTAATAATGAAGGATATCTACATAGCATACCAGCACCTACACCACCATGTGGAGCTACTGATCTTGTCGAATTAGAGGTCCGTATCACCTTAAGGGAGTTGGAAGCTATTGATCCAGATTGCGCGGGATTTGAGGCTTTCGCTAATATATATTCTCCGAATTGTGGTCCTAATGGCCCTTGCCCTGCTCAGACGGTGCTCTTCAGTGAGCGATGTGGGAGTTTCAGGGGAACAACCACTACGGGCACCTTTGAGCTTGATTTATTAGCTTGTAATATAGGATATGGTATCAACGACGATATTCAGATAGACGTCATACTCAACCCTACTGGTGATGGCAACTGTGATGGTGAAGATGCTATCAGCGCTGGTCTTCTTGCCGCAGACTATACGATACGGGTGACTTGGATCTATGACTCCGAGTGTGACGATGGAGATGATTGTACGGTGGACGATCAAATCAACCAAAGCAACTGTATGTGTGAAGGAACACCTGCGGACTGCAGAGATGTGAGTGACTCAAGGACCTGCGATGATGGAGATCCTTGTACGACAAGAGATAGAGAAGAGTTCAACCCTTGCACAGGCGAAATATGTGAGCCCTGCGAAGGAAGATTTAGAGATGATGATAACGATGGCGTATGTGATGCTATGGACATTTGTGATGGGTTTGATGATGCTATAGATAGTGATGGCGACGGAGTTCCTGATGGCTGTGATGCCTGCCCAGGAGAGGATGATACGCGCGATCGTGATCGCGATGGGGTCCCTGATGCATGTGACATATGCCCTAACGGTGATGACACCGAAGATACCGATGGCGATGGAGTCCCTGATGACTGTGACGAATGCGAAGGCTTTGATGATGCCGAAGATGATGACAATGACTTTGTAGCGGATGGATGTGATGTCTGTCCAAACGGAGATGATCGCTTCGATAGAGATGGCGATGGAGTACCTAATGATTGTGATACCTGTGATGGAGGAGATGATACCGAAGATGCAGATGGCGATGGTGTCTGTGATGCCTTGGATATGTGTGCCGGTTCTGATGATGCTATTAATGGTGATGGGGATGACATACCTGATGGCTGTGATAACTGTCCGAATGATGCTAACAACAATCAAGATGACTTAGATGGTGATGGCATCGGTGATGCCTGCGATCCTGATATAGACGGCGATGGAGTAATGAATCTCGATGATTGTGATCAGATGGATCCTAATATCGACTTTTCACAAGGAGATACTTGTGATGACGGCGACGCTAATACGATCAACGATGTCTATGATGCTTTCTGCGCTTGCATGGGAATGGCTTGTCCAGATAATGATGGAGATGGCATCTGTAATCCAGATGATAACTGTCCTGATATAGCCAATGTCGCTCAGATAGATCAAGATGGCGATGGCATAGGAGATGACTGCGATGAAGACATAGATGGCGATGGTGTGATGAATGATGTTGACTGTGAGCCTATCAATCCAA
>CAZXIE010000152.1:0-6899 GCA_964640065.1 uncultured Saprospiraceae bacterium | reverse complement strand
CTAGGGCGTTAAGTATAAGACAAGACTTTATAAAGGACTTTAAGCACGCCTTTCTTCCAGTAATCATACCGATTACATTGGTATGTATGCTGATATTCCCGGCAAACTTATCTACATCCATATTGCTATTCATCACGTGTGTGCTGATGATGTTTATTGGACGAGTATCTATGAGATACATATCTATTATGATACTGATAGGCCTCTTTGGATTTTTAGGTATTTGGATGGTTGGAGATCAGTTTCCAGAGCTGATTAGAGTCAATACTTGGAGTAACCGTTTCGTAGAATTTTGGAGCGGAGGAGGTGACCAAATTGTAAAATCTAAAATCGCCATTGCTGAAGGAGGATGGTTTGGTGTAGGGCCTGGTGAGAGTTTTCAAAGAAATTATCTAGCATACTGTTATGCAGACTTTATATACGCGATTATATGTGAGGAGTATGGGATCCTAGGAGGAGTCGTCATACTAGGATTATACCTAGGGCTTCTTTTTAGATGTATCTCTATAGTTACGAGATGTCCTAAAGCTTTTGGAGCAATCCTAGCAATGGGTCTTTGTCTCAATATCGTTATACAAGCCTTTGCAAATATCGCTGTATCTGTGGACTTAGTGCCTGTGACAGGATTGACTCTGCCTCTAGTATCTATGGGTGGTACATCGATCTTATTCACGTGTATGTCTTTAGGGATTATACTAAGTGTGAGTAGATACGTGGAAGAAGCTCAACTTGCAAAAGTCGAGTTAACGGACATAGAGAAAAGAGATGCGGGTAATATATAGTTGTGGTGGATCAGGGGGACATATATTTCCCGCTGTAGCCGTAGCTGAAGAGATTAGAAATAGATTTCCAGAGTCCGAAGTACTCTTTATAGGAGCAAAAGGAAGGATGGAAATGACAAAAGTGCCGAAAGCGGGCTTTGATATAAAAGGTCTTTGGATCAGTGGGATTCAAAGATCATTGACATTTAAGAATTTACTATTTCCAATTAAGCTAACGGTCAGCTTGATACAGGCCTACAGAATCATCAGATCTTGGAAGCCTGATGTCGTAGCTGGGTTTGGTGGTTATGCGAGTGGTGCTGCTTTGTGGGTAGCTTCTAAGATGAATCTTCCTACACTTATAATGGAGCAAAACTCTTATCCAGGATTAACTAATAGATTACTGGATGGGAAGATCGATATCGCGTGCATAGCATATCCTGAGTCTACAAAATGGTTGAGTAAGTCCAAGACGATTGTTACGGGCAACCCAATCAGAAAGTCACTTAATAGCGAAAGTCCTAGTGACCAAGCTAAAAGTAAACTTGGATTTGACGCTGCTATAAAGTTAGTCTTAATCGTAGGTGGAAGCCAAGGAGCAGGTAGTATCAATAGAGCGCTAAAGAATAGCACTCAGTTGATTCAGTCTACTCCTCATGTAGGTTATCTGTGGCAGTGTGGTGCTTACTACTATGATGATTATCATCAGTGTGAGACAGCACAATTAGACAATGTAAAGATTTCAGCTTTTCTGGAAGATATGTCGTTGGCTTATGATGCAGCAGATATGGTAGTCTGCAGAGCTGGAGCTCTAACGATAGCAGAGCTGATGCATAAAGGCAAAGCTTCGATACTAGTTCCTTCACCTAATGTAGCTGAAGATCATCAGTCAGTAAATGCCATGTCTTTAGTTAATGAAGATGCGGCCGTACTCCTCAAGGATGCTGACGTAGATCAACTAGCAACTCAGGCAACTGCTTTACTAGAAGATCTTAAAGAAATAGAAAAATTAGAAAAGAACATCTCTGCTCTTTCGAAGAAAGACGCAGCTGGTCAGATAGCTGATCAGATAGAACTTTTGATGAAGAGATGAACGGATTCTCAGAAGTCAAAAGAGTTTTTTTTCTCGGTATCGGTGGTATCGGGATGAGTGCCTTAGCAAGGTATCTATCCAAGTCTGGTATGCATGTATCAGGTTACGATAGAGAAAGTACGACGCTTACTAAAAAGTTAGAAGCGGAAGGAATCAACATAGTTTATAGTGATGAACTAAAAGTTGATGTTGAATCCATTGACGTAGTGATATACACTCCAGCTATAGGAAGTGACCAGTTCGTGTTTCAATATTTTGAAAAACGAAATGCCAAGATGTTGAAGAGGTCTGAAGCCCTCAAAGAAATCTTAAAGCATAAGAAAGTTATAGCTATAGCAGGAACTCACGGTAAAACATCTACCTGTGCACTCTTAGCGCATATATGCGAAGACCATGATCTACAAGTGACAGCTTTCGTAGGTGGTGTGATGAGTGGTTATGAAACAAACTTTATCTATGGTTCTAGTGATTGGGTGATCATGGAAGCAGATGAGTACGATCGATCTTTTTGGAGATTATACCCTCATATATCTGTGATCAATGCCATGGATGCGGATCATCTAGACATCTATCATACTCATGAGGAAGTGATAGAAGCTTTTAAAGTTTACTCATTACAGACTCAGATGGATGGAGTAGTTTTTATCTCAGATACGGCGAGCCGATATGTAGATGAAACATGGGAAGATCAATTAGCAAGTCAGCAAATAGAGCTGAAAACATTTGGTTTAGGAGAGGCACAATTACAAGGTGATGACCTGAGAGTTGAAGATGGCATGTATCAGTTTTCTTTGGATGGATCTCAAGTAAAGATCAATCAACCAGGAGAGCATAATGCTTATAACACTCTCGGTGCTATCGCAGTAGCTAGGAGGTTGGGATTATCCGATGAGAAGATTAGAAGCTCACTTCTATCTTTTCAAGGTATCGAGAGAAGATTTGAGTATAAACTGAAGAGAGAGAAATCTATCATCATTGATGATTATGCTCATCATCCAGTTGAAATTGAAAAAACGATCGATGCTACGAGGGTGCTTTACCCTAGTAAAAAGTTGACCGTCGTTTTTCAACCGCATCTATACTCGAGGACGAATGATTTCAAGGAAGGATTTGCGAAAGCGCTAGATAAAGCTGATGAAGTCATCTTAGTTGAGTTATATCCAGCTAGAGAAGAACCGATGGCTGGTGTGAGCTCAGAGACTATATTAGATCTTATGGTGCTTGAGAACAAAGTGTATATCAAGAAAGAAGAATTAGAAAAGCATCTTCTAAAACCTATACGGGAGTTACTCCTTTTTATGGGCGCCGGAGATGCTAATAGATATATAGAAAAAGTAGTAGCAGTTTATTAAATGACAAAGAAGTCCACAGGAAAAAGTAAAGTTTGGAGACAAGTGCTCGCAGTAGCACTTGTAATAGGCTTGCTATCTGTGTGGATTATAGGTATCAATAGAACTGCAAGTCTTCGAATTGAGAATATACAGGTTAACATCGATAAGGTCGAAGGAGAGCGAAACTTGATCTCAGTTGGTGATATCGAAAGATTGATAAAGGAAGATCTCCCTAATGATATAACCTATCAAAGGATTACAGATATAGACATCGGTATGATAGAGCACATGCTCAACGCTGATACGCGAATCCTCAATGCTGAAGTGTTTATAGATGCTAAGAAAGACTTAGTGATCGATATCATCCAAAGAAGACCGATCCTACGTGTGATGAATCAACATGGTGATCAGTTTTATGTAGATCAGTCAGGGTCTTATGTAAGGACAGTGGATAAGAAAGCAACACGTGTGCCAGTAGTTACTGGTTATGTAGAGACGCTTGAGCCAGATGGTCATGTGGCATTTAATCCAAGGTTACAACAAGCTTTTCAAGTGATACTAGAGTCACGAAAAGATCCTGTGCTAAGAGCCCTTATAGAGCAAGTGCATGTAGAGAAGAGTAAGAGAATTATCATCATCCCAAAGATAGGTGATGACCATATCGTACTTGACCATACAGATGGCCTTTCAGAAAAGCTCAGTAATCTACGTCAGTTTTATAAAGAGCTAGCGAGGACAGATAGTTGGGATAAGTACAATGAAATTAACATCTCATATAACAACCAGATTGTAGTCAGAAATTCTGAGAACCCTTAAAATTCTAATTATGGAAAACGCAACAAGAGAATTGGAAGATGTGGTGGTAGCTATAGATATAGGAACCACAAAGGTCTGTGCTATAGCAGGGCGAAAAAATGAATATGATAAAATAGAAATCGTAGGAGTTGGTACAGTTGTGTCCGAAGGGGTGTCACGAGGTGTTGTTTCTAATATAGATAAGACGGTAAAGGCTATACAAGAAGCTATAGATATCGCAGAGAAAAACTCTGGGATGACTTTTACTAATATACATGTCGGTATAGCTGGACAGCATATCAAAAGCTTACATCATAGAGGACTCCTAGTAAGAAGTGATGTCAATACTGAGATCTCTGACGACGACGTAGATAAGCTCGTAAATGACATGTATCGCCTGGTTTTACCTCCAGGAGATAAAATCTTACATGTCATACCACAAGAGTTTTCAGTGGATGATGAACAGAATATCATGGATCCTATAGGGATGTCTGGTGTGAGATTAGAGGCTAACTTTCATATCATAACTGGACAGATATCAGCATCTAAAAACATCTTGAGATGTGTAGAGAAGTGCGGGCTTGATGTGGTGGATATGACGCTAGAGCCGATAGCATCATCTTCAGCAGTGTTATCTGATGAGGAGAAGATGGCGGGTGTCGCTCTAGTAGATATAGGTGGAGGTACTACTGATATCACCATCTTTAAAGATGGTATTATCAGACATACTGCGGTGATTCCTTTTGGAGGAAATGTCATTACAAAAGATATCCAAGAAGGGTGTACTGTGATGCACGAGCAGGCTGAAAAGTTAAAAGTAAAATTTGGATCTGCACTAGCAGATGAGATATATGATAATCGGATTATCACGATCCCTGGATTTAAAGGGCGTGAACACAAAGAACTTTCTGAAAAGAACCTAGCACGTATTATTCAGGCGCGGATGGAGGAGATATTCTCCTATGTGTACTGGGAGATTAAAAGATCTGGCTTTGAGAAAAAACTCATCGCAGGACTGGTTTTAACGGGTGGTGGATCACTCCTGAAGCATGTTAATCTCCTAGCAGAATACGAGACAGGATTATCCTGTCGAAAAGGCCAACCTATAGAACACCTTGCACATGGATACAGCTCAGCACTTGCGAGCCCCATATATGCAACTGGTATAGGATTATTAATACACGCTATAAACAATGAAGAAATGAAGAAAGAAGTGCAAGAGGCACTCGGGAATCCAGAGGATTGGCATGGAAGCATGCCAACTGATGATCTCAGTGCCAACCGATGGTATAAGAAGATCTTTACTTATACAAAAGAATTTTTTGAGGCCACCCCAGATACCGATTTTTAGTAGCACTTCGCTTGTACTACTTCAACTACCGATTTTATAAAAGCGATAGAGTAAACTATAAAACATTAATTGAAAACACGGACTTCTTCTCAACTTATATCCCAGTATAAGAAGCTGAAGTCCTACTAATAATTCTAAAAGAAGAGAATTATGCCATTAGAATTTGATTTTGAAAAAAGGCCTGGTACGATCATCAAAGTGATCGGTATCGGAGGAGGTGGCAGCAACGCTGTTATCAACATGTTTCGTGAAGGTATACAAGGCGTAGATTTTGCCATCTGTAATACCGATATACAGGCATTAGAAAATAGTCCTATAGAGACTTGTATCCAACTTGGACCACACCTGACCGAAGGACGTGGGGCAGGTTCAAAACCAGAAGTAGGCAAGCAAGCTTGTCTAGAATCTGTAGAGGATATCAAGGAGTTTCTAAACGATGGTACTAAGATGGTCTTCGTCACTGCCGGTATGGGTGGAGGAACGGGTACAGGAGCAGCCCCAGTAGTAGCGAAAGCTGCTAAAGAAATGGGTATACTTACTGTAGCCATAGTTACTCTTCCATTCAAGTTTGAAGGGATGAGAAGGCAACGGTATGCTATAGAAGGCTTAGAAGAACTGAAGCAAAATGTCGATGCATATCTCGTGATCTCTAACGACAGACTCTTTAAGATGTATGGAGATCTAGGGTTGAGCGATGCATTTGCTCAAGCAGATGCCATCCTTACTACAGCTGCGAAAGGCATCGCAGAGATCATCACCGTATGGGGAAAGATCAATGTAGACTTTGAAGATGTCAATACTGTGATGCGCGGCTCCGGAGTCGCTATCATGGGTAATGCTACAGCTGATGGTGAAGACCGAGCAAGAAAGGCAATCAGTAACGCTATGAGCTCACCACTCCTAGAAGATAACGATGTCAGAGGTGCACAGCACATCTTACTCAATATCACTTCTGGTAAATCTGAAGTCACGATGAGTGAGATCGGTGAGATCACTGATTATGTCCAAGAAGAAGCTGGATATGGTACGAACCTCATCTGGGGTTGTGGCCACGATGCATCTTTAGGAGAGAAGATCGGTGTTACACTGATCGCTACAGGATTTAAGACAGCTCATGTAACTGATGAAGTGATCGTGCCAGAAGAACAAGTAAGAATACCTCTTGATAATAGTCGTGCTCTTACCGAAGAAAATGGATTTTCTGTTGGCTTAGATGATAACGCTTCTGCTAATACGATAGACTTCGAACCTGATGATGTCAGAAAGACGATAGAAGAGTTTAATCAGCAAGATGATCTCCGGATCAGCAGACCTACAGCACCTCCAAGTAGAGAACCTGTAGTGAAACCTGTACATCAGGATGAGTATCAAAATATGGAGCAGGCAAGACGCTCGTATATGAGAAGAAATCTTGCTCAGTCGCTTGATAACCCTAAGACTATCAGCGATATGGAGAACGAGCCTGCGTATAAGCGCAGAAATGTATCCTTAGATGATACTAAGGAAATGAAAGCTCGTGCTGACTTATCAAGATTTGAAATAGGTGCTGATCAAGACGAGCCGCTACA
>CAZXIE010000151.1:0-7080 GCA_964640065.1 uncultured Saprospiraceae bacterium | reverse complement strand
CTTGGCGTGCTACAGGAGTGGTATGGTAAGTAGGCTTTATCAGAAGTTACATCTGCAAACACCTTATATCAGGTTAGTTGATTTTGACGGTTAAGTAGTTTTATTGGTTTCTGGATTTCATAAAGGTTTCGACTGCGCTCAACCGTCAAGAGTTGGTGTTAATTGTTGGTTAGTTGAAGGTTTAACTGGTTGGTCTACGATTGTCTGTATTGAATCTTTGATTATGACCGATATGACCTCACTCTGTAATGCTATTGAGCTATAGGGTGATAGACTAAAACATGCAGCTCAATTTTTGCTATAGAGGAGGTAAGACCATCCTTCTAATTCAATCTTAGTCCCTTTGGATAGCTGAATAGGTTGAGATGTAAAGACATCGCGATAACCTGCAAGATCCTCCGTAATTTCAAAAGAAGATGGTGTGCTCGCCAAGTTAAAGATGCTGTATAGTGCCGCCTCATTTTTTGTCCTTTTGTAAGACAGAATTTGCTCATCGACTTGAAGAAACTCTAAGACACCTCCAAACTCGCCGTTCCAAATAGCCTCATTATCATGCTTCAACTTGAGCATGGTTTTATACCAATCTGCCTTAGCGTAGTCTGCAAATCCGATATCATCTTTCTCAAAAAACTGTAGTCGCTTATCTAGTGGCTCTTCCTGACCACCATATACTAGAGGCATGCCCTCTATAGTGTAGGCCAGTGCTGCTAATGCATCATGAGCATCTCCCATTCTTTCTTCAGTCGTACCTGCCCAGCTATTCTCGTCGTGGTTAGAAGTGAACTGTATGTGCCAGCCAGCGGAGTATTCACTTTGATTAGATGTATACCAGTCTTCTATGTCTTTAGGCCCCTTATGGCCCTTAGCAACATCATTGAGTATATGATGAAGCTTCCAGCCATAGTCGCACTGAAAGTATGAGTTATCACGGAGAGCTGGGACTTGTGCCTCTGCCAACATGAAGACATCTTGCTTCACGGCAGTTAGAGCAGTGTGCACTTCTTTCCAAAAAGAAACAGGTACTCCATGCGCTATATCCATCCTAAAGCCATCTATATGCTCATCCTTAATCCAGTATAGCAAATTGTCGATCATCGTCTCACGCATGATAGAATTATCAAAGTTCAAATCGGCTACATCTGTCCAACCCCAACTTTTTCCTGTAGCAGGATCTTGAGGATCCACGATCTCGCCCTGCTCATTTTTTGTGTAAAACTCCGGATGCTCATGTATCCAGACATGATCCCAACCAGTATGATTAGGCACGAAGTCCAATATGATTTTCATCCCAGCTTCATGAATAGTTTTTACTAGACTCCTTACATCATCGATATCTCCAAACTCTGGATTCACTTTAGTGAAATCAGAGACCGCATAGTAACTACCCAACGTGCCTTTTTTCTTAGTGCTCGATATAGGATATATAGGCATCAACCAGAGTATATCAACTCCCATCTCTTTAAGTCGTGGAACATGGCGCTCAAATGCCGCTATAGTGCCCTCCTCAGTATACTGTCGAATATTGACTTCGTACATATTGGCATTTCTCGACCAGATGGGATAATGATCTTGCATCGATGGGACAGATGCCACGGGCTCCTCTGAAGATTCACTTGACGGAGACTTATGATCGCAAGAAGCAAAACCTACAAATATGCCGAACAAGGTGAGACATGCACTATACTTCATGATTATCAACTTTTTAGTCTTTTCACTTGAGTATCAATATCCTCAAAACTCAAACCTCTAAATCCAGGTATCACAAAGTCCGCATGCTGTAAGTCCTCTTCTCTACCTACTCCCACTGCCGTAAATCCGCCTCTGATAGCAGCCTCTATACCTTTCTGCGAATCTTCGAAAACGATCGTGTTTATTGGATCCACTCCAAGGAGCGCAGCTCCTTTGGTAAATACTTCAGGATCAGGTTTTGATCGTATGACATCACTACCTGTTACTACTGCCTCAAAGAAATCATCAATACCCGTTTTCTTGATAATCAAAGGAGCATTTCTACTAGCAGATCCAAGACCTATTTTGATTTCCCTTTCACTCAACTCCTCTAGGAACCCTCTAACGTTAGGTAGCAATTCACTTTCATTCATCTCTGATATCAAGTGTAAGTACTGCTCGTTTTTGATGTTGCACCAATGATCTATTTCGTCACTAGTGAGGTGAACATCACCTAAAGCCAAAATATGCTTGAGTGAGTCTATCCTGCTGACACCTTTCAACTTCTCGTTTTCCTTGTCAGTCAGATCGATATCCCACTCTTTAGCAAGATCACGCCATGCGCTAAAGTGATACTTGGCGGTATCTACTAAAACTCCATCCAAATCAAAAATACATGCTACAATATCACTCATACGAAACACCTCTATCCTATGTATAATAATGGTCCATCAATGGTTAATCAGAATCCAACAAAAGTGGGACTTTTATCCAAGAAAATAGCCAAGTAATAGCCAATTATCCGAAGTGAAAAACATTATATTGAGCGCTCCGTCAAGTCTAACTATCGTGGGTAACAGATGAAAGAATATTTGAGAAAAGATCCTTGGAAGATCATAGAAGAATCCTTCAATGAGTCATATAATCTTGTCTCAGAATCGATTTTCTCCGTAGGAAATGGATACATGGGTGTTAGGGGCACTTTCGAAGAGTTATATAGTGGGGAGACACTGCAAGGAAGTTACATCTCAGGTATCTACTATCCAGATAAGACAAGAGTGGGTTGGTGGAAAAATGGTTACCCGGAGTATTTTGCCAAGGTTTTGAATTCCATTAATTGGATAGGTATTAATCTATCTGTCGACGGACAACTACTTGATCTCGACAAGTGTAAGATTCTCGAATTTAGAAGAGAGCTTGACATGCGTCATTCGTTATATACGAGACAGATAACACTTGAGACAGCTCTTGGGGTTTTACAAATTAATTCAGAAAGATTTTGCAATCAAGTAACCAAGGAATTAGGTGTTATCAAGTATACCGTTAGCTCAGAGACGTATGAAGGACCGATCACAATAGAATCATACTTGGATGCAGACGTGCGTAATCAGGATTCTAATTACGACGAATCATTTTGGGATATCACAGATCAAGACGGACTGGGATACTCTTCCGTATCGGCGACTACTAAAAAAACAAAGTTTGAGGTGCAAGCTTCCATGTACAATATGGTCGATAGTCACCAACCTAAAGTTACATCTTCAAAGGGTCGATGTGCAGAGTCGTATACGCTCATCTTGGCTAAAGGCCAATCGGTTACTTTACACAAATACGTTTCGATAGCCACCAGCTTCCATCATGGAGAGAAATTAGCAGCAACTAATAGCGAACGACTCAAAGAAGTACAAAGTTCATCATACAACGCCATACTAGATGCACACAAGTCTTCCTGGGAAAACAACTGGAAGAATAACGACATAGAAATTATAGGAGATGTCGCTGCGCAACAAGGCATGAGATTTAATATCCTTCAGCTCTATCAGACTTATGATGGATCTGATGATCGTCTTAATATAGGACCAAAGGGATATACTGGCGAGAAGTATGGAGGCTGCACTTACTGGGATACTGAGGCTTACTGTCTCCCCTTCTATCTCAGCACATCTGAACCAGCCGTAGCTAGAAGCTTGTTAGTCTACAGATATAATCACCTTGCCAAGGCTATCGAGAATGCTGAAAAACTTGGCTTTAAAGACGGAGCTGCACTCTACCCTATGGTTACTATGAATGGTGAAGAATGCCATAATGAATGGGAGATTACTTTCGAAGAAATACATAGAAATGGTGCTATAGCATATGCTATCTATAATTATATAGAATACACTGGTGACAAGTCATACCTATCGGAATATGGTCTTGAAGTTTTACTTGGCATAGCAAGATTTTGGTCCCAACGATTTCAATATTCAGAAAGTAAAAAAGCCTATGTCATGCTTGGTGTCACAGGTCCTAATGAATATGAAAACAATGTTAACAACAACTGGTATACTAACTACATCGGTCGCTGGTGTATCGAGTACTGTAAAGATGTTATCGAAGAACTAGCACTTGAGAATCCTAATCGATTACAACAAATACTAGAAAAGGTAGAATTTAAAGAATCGGAAAGAGGGCGATGGAATGATATCATCGACAACACCTACTTGCCATATGATGAAGATAGAAAGGTATTCTTGCAGCAGGACGGATTTCTAGATAAGAAACTACAGCCTGCTAGTGCGTTACCTCTAGATGAAGTTCCGATACATCAAAATTGGTCTTGGGATCGGATCTTAAGATCTTGCTATATTAAGCAAGCGGATGTCTTACAGGGTATGTACTTTTTTGAGAATGATTTTGACTTAGAAACACTACAAAGAAACTTTGACTTTTATGAACCTATGACGGTCCATGAATCTTCTCTAAGTCCATGCATCCATGCTGTCCTAGCTTGCAGGTTAGGTGATTATAAAAAGGCGCATGAGATGTATCTGCGGACAGCGCGATTAGATCTTGATGATTACAATAATGATACAGAAGATGGTCTACATATCACCAGCATGGCCGGCACATGGCTAGCCATCGTCAAGGGGTTTGGTGGTATGAAGTTAGACAAAGGGGTTTTATCACTTTCACCAGTACTGCCAGAGCAATGGGAATCCTTGAGTTTTAGAATCGTCTACCGAGGATCCATACTTAAGATATCAATCAGCAAGTCTGATGGCACACAAATAGAAAACATCTCTTCCAAAGAAATCAAGATCTATGTATACGATCGTCTCACTAGTATAGATGCCAATCAAGTACAACATATCACATCATGAGATGAGCGGATTAATCACGCAGTATGAATCATAAAAAAGATAAGCTTAGCTTTTTCCAAATATGGAATATGAGTTTTGGATTCTTGGGGATCCAATTTGGATTTGCTCTTCAAGGCGGATTCATGTCTCGTATATTTCAAACTCTGGGGGCCGCAAAAGATGATATCCCTTTGCTTTGGATATTTGCTCCTCTAGCAGGATTACTTGTACAACCTATCATAGGATACATGAGTGATCGTACGTGGAATCCAAGATGGGGTCGTAGAAAACCTTTCTTCTTTATCGGCGCCATCTTTGCATCAGTTGCTTTGATATTCATGCCTCACTCACCTGTACTTTGGGTGGCGGTAGGTACTCTGCTTATACTTGACACATCGATTAACATAAGCATGGAGCCCTTCAGGGCACTTGTAGCAGACTTACTTCCAAAGTCGCAGAGAAGCTACGGTTTTATCGTGCAAACCTTGATCATCGGTATCGGAACTTGGGTAGCTAGCCAATTACCATGGATGCTCACCCAACTGGGTGTTATGAATGAAGCTCCGGCCAATATCGTACCACCCAATGTAAAGCTGGCCTTTTTAATAGGAGGCATCGTATTTATACTTAGCATCTTATATACGATATTCACTACGAAGGAATATCCGCCTGAGGATATCAAGGCTTTTGAAAAAGAAAAAGCAGAGTCCGCCGGTTTTCTCAATGGCGTAAAAGAAATCCTGCTCAATATCAAGACGATGCCTACGACCATGAAAAAACTAGGTGTTATTCAGTTCTTCAGTTGGTTTGCGTTTTTCACTCTATGGAGCATGGCGACTCCTGCACTAACCGAGCATGTTTTCAATGCCCCAAAACCGGAAGCCGGCACACTGAGTGACACAGCTTATGCAGCTGCAGATCTCGCCTATAATAATGCGGCCGATCTTGTAGGTTCTGCTTTAGGCATGTATGGGTTATCGTCGATGGTGTTTGCTTTGATATTAACATTGATCGCAAGTAGAGTCAACATCAATCGAAAACTGATACACATGGCCGCTCTCATCTTAGGAGGGTTAGGATTTTTTATGATGCAGTATTGTGATGATGTAGTGATGCTCAATCTTTGTTTTGTTGCTATCGGGTTTTCATGGGGCAGTATCCTATCAATGCCATATGCCATGCTTTCGAGTACGATAGACCCTAATAAGATGGGCGTCTTTATGGGACTCTTTAACATGTTCATAGTCATACCCCAAATCGTAGCAGCTCTCGGAGGTATTAACTTCTTATACAAGACATTCTTAGGAGAAGACATCATCAATACGATGATACTAGCTGGCATCTCACTTGTTATAGCGGGACTTGCTAATCTTTTGATTACTAATCCTTCTGCTATTAAGTATCAGGGAGATTCTTAATCACTACGCATAGAAGATAAGCTCCGAAGCGGGAATGTGAGTAACGCAACACACTTAGATAAATACTAAGACATCTTCAACAAGACAACTCCTGCTTCTACACTATCTCCATCAGCCACATAGACTTCTTCTACGACACCCTCTTCGAAGGCTGTGACTGTATTTTCCATCTTCATAGAGGAGAGCACGACTAGTTCTTGGCCTGTAGTGATCTCATCACCTGGTGCTACGAGCACCTTGATGATCTGTGAGGGCATCGGCGTGATGTATGCCCCTTCTTCTGCTTCGTTTCCTAGGAGTGGAAATCTTTCTTTTGTGGTAAGAGTTACACTACCGAAAGTTTCGTTTTGGATGATGATCTTATCCGCTTCTTTGGAGATGGTGAAGTTGTGGCGGGTATGGTTGATCTGGAGTGGGAAGGAGGAGTATTGGTGCTTGAAGGGAGCGTCCTCCTTCTTTGGTTTGACTTGGATAGATTCCTTCGCCTTTGTCCCCCTCCGAAGGGGGATAGTGTGATAGGTGGAAGGAACGATGCGGTTGGAAGAGTACTCCCCCTTTGGTTTGACTTGGGTAGAGTCCTCCCCCTTTGTCCCCCTCCGAAGGGGGATAGTTTCATTACTGCTCGCAGCAATCCGGTTGGTTGCTGCGAGCTCAATAAAGCGGTCTTCCGCTTTAGATAACTCCGTTGGAGCTACTTCTTCGCTCACACCTCCCAAGGCTTTTTCTTTATTCGTATCGAGTGAGTGATCATCACCTACAGATGTCACCTTCACCTCCAAGATACCATCAAGATCTCTGTACCGCACCTCATACTCTTCTTCTCCATGCAGATACGTTATGGACTGTGGATAGGTAAAGTTGTTTCTCCAACC
>CAZXIE010000150.1:0-7191 GCA_964640065.1 uncultured Saprospiraceae bacterium | reverse complement strand
GAGGATCTTTTCAATCTTTTCTTTTTCTATTTTACTTTTTTGCGCTAGCACATCAACAAATTTGGTATGGTCTCTTTTTAAATAGTATTTCTTGTTGACCCATTCATTGAAGATGGTTTCTATGTGCGTTACAAGTTTGTAGTGCTTGTTATGTGATCGATACAGTTGACTGACTGTCTGCACATATTCTAAGCTGGTGTTTTCATCATGGAGGATAACTGGGACTACCTTTTGTCTTCTTTTCGCCCGAGAAATGAGAAAAAGAAGAAGGGTAGCAAGAGTCAGGTAGTAGGCAGCTTTTAGGCCTGGTTGTGACATGATGTATTGGAGGGCATTCTGATCTCTTGGATCTGACCAATCCATATAGTAGGTATGGTCCAAGTACAAAGTATCTATATCTAAAAGAGGCAGCACTTTTACGACGTAGTCAATCATGTCTTCTTGCTTCAGACTGATATTAGAAAAAGCGTAGGGTATGCTATGTAGGTATACCGATCCTTCGCCATAAGGATATGATATGGATACAACCTTATCTTCTTGTTGACGCGATTGCACTTGAAGGCCTAAAGAATCCTCATGAGTCATATGAATACCACTATAGAATCGATACTCTATCGAATCCAAATATTCATAATGACAAGTAAGCTGATACTCTCGATCATCACTAGTGACTGTTAGATCAATGATAGAGTCTTGACCAGTTTCTTCCCAGAGTAGGCTATGTAATACGGTAGTATCAAGAGCTAGATCGGCGCTACTAAGGATAAACATGGCATGATTACCGGCCTCTACAAAAGCTCGAAGACTGTCGAGTTCTGTTAAGTCATAGGAGACATAGTCACCTATGATGAAGTATCCTTTGTTCTCGTCCTTAGAAGATAGTGATAATGATCCCACTTCGGACATCGGTACGATGTGATCTTCTCCATAAACTTCCTCAAGTATACTCGCCAATAGAGAAGTGCCAAAAGCCTCATCACTTTCATAGAAGAAGCTCTCTTCTGGTTCTATATATTCTTGAGTGACACTCTGAAAACTCATATATAATACGCCAAGTGCGAGCACTACAACCAAAGCAAGCGGTATGACTATACGTCCATTCATACTGCAGTGGGTGCGTGTGAAGTAATAGAGTTTTGAAAGTGCTGAGTCAGCGCTTCAAAAGATTCGAAGTCTTGTTGGTTGGCATCTTGGTCGCCATACCAAGCCAGTTCATATCCAAGAGTGGCCTGTCTGAATGTATTAATAGAAGGGTGCTTCCGCAGTTCTCTGATATAATCGCGATTAGTTTTTTCTGGTGACCAATCGATTAGTTCTTTGTCGGTCAAGTCTTTAAGTAGTAGTAAAAACTTAGCTCGGATAGCGAGTTTATAATTCTCACTAGCTAGGGCTTCTCTTAGCATGCCGTCTAAATCCATCTCTCTGATATCCTCTTCTTGAAAGGCTATATCTTCATCGATAATCACCTCGGTATCACTGTCGTCTTTTACATGCTGGAGTGCCATGACAACGACATAGATCACAGCTGCGATGAGCAGTATGATCATACTATACTTCAGGAGAAAGAAGAGAGGCTCTAGAAAAGCTAGATTAGGCCCTTGTGACTTCTCTTTAGATTCTTTATAGTCCTGCGACTGTGCCTCTCCTCGACTATTGACAACAGTAGTGTCACCTCCAAAGCCCTGACGTGCTTGCCATACTTTTCTAGTTTTCACGATATCTACCTTTTCACCTAGCTCTGTGACTTTTTCAGCGGAGATGCGATCTTCGATCATCCTGATGTCATCTTGAGAGATCAGTACGCTGATCGACAGTACAGATAGAAAGAAAAGAGAGATGTATGATTTTGTATTCATCTATGCAGTCACTCCGAAGTTTTCAATTTTATCTTCTAGATCTATCCCTTCTAACTTACAGAGTGTAGACTGATGTTGGTTGAAGTAGTAGAAGCTATAGAGAAGTAGTACAAGTGATCCGATCACGATGCGCAGAAGACAATCAAAGTATACTGCTGATGAGATCTTCCCAGGAAAAATCTCATGGACACTGAAGACGAAATCATAGATAGTACTATTCAGAACAGTAAATCCTAGCCATAGCATGAAGTAGATGAAAGTTACAATTAGAAATGCCAAAAGGTACTGACCATACTTGTTATAACTATAAGAAGTAGCTTCTTTCAGGGCAACACCGATCGACCAGTCTTGCTGTGTATGATAATAGATAAATATAAACGGCAGATGAGGAGGTACGACTAAGAGTAAAATCATAGTTGCCCAAAATGGAAAGCTGTAGAATATCACAAATAGAGGTGTAATCACCAGTAAGATGCCTACAGACCATTTTTTAAGTCCAAGTAGATATCTCTTCCAAGTTACTGACTCATTTTTATAGATCACAGCGAGGACGACTATAAGATGAAGCATAGCCAATACATATGCTAAGCCCAGCGCTGCACCACCTCTGCTAAAATCAAAAAGCAGATAGTAACCCACATCATCATAAAAATCAAAACCTAAGAAATCGTTCACCTTAGCCCATAACCAGTAGATACCTGTCATACTGAGCAGGACAGGAAAAGCTCCTCGGTAGAAAAAGCTTCCGATGTAAAGACGGAACTGTGCTAAAGAGAGCTCCAGCATCTGCGAGGGCTTGCGATAAATCATCCTCTCTTCATCACTTGCATCTAATCCGCTTGTCTTCACATGATAATCATGATCGTGGAGCTGATGTTTCTTTTGATAGCGATATGGATAGATGATGTAATGGAAGATGATAAACCCCAATGAAGCAGCTATAATGCCAGCCTTGATGATGACAGGTGCACCAGTAAGCCGAGTGACAAATGATTCTAGAAAACCAGCAATAACAAATAACGGAATGGTGCTGATCAGTATCCTAATCGATCGCTTGGCGGCAACTTGTAGTGAAAGAGAGCGACCATAGGTCTTGGGATTCAAGAGTCCATCACCTAAGATCAAGCCCGCAGCACCAGCGATGATGATAGCAGAGATCTCGATCGTACCATGGATCCAGATCGTCAGAAAAGAAGTCATAAAGAGTCCCTTCTGATAAAAAAAGAACTGGAAGGCTCCTAGCATGATGCCATTGCGGAGTAAGATGATCAGTGTACCAACACTCCCGAAGAGTCCCATGATAAATGTGAGGAAGGAAACCTGGATATTATTGAGCGTGATGGCAAAAAACATCTCACTTTGTTCCATGTCTTTATACACCTTCATGGGGTCGCCATCATTGATATTAGTTTCAGTCATATTGACATAAGCATCTCCGAGGATGACTCTTGGGAAGTCTGGATTAGAAGCCGTAGAGATGGCGCCGATCGTAGCTGCTACTATAAAAATAACGAGGCTCATGAGTAGCGCTTTGCGCGATCTCCATAACTCTGCGGGTAGTTCTTGTCTGTAAAACTTAGTGATGAGCGACCACGAAAACTTATGCTTCCTCGACTGTATGAGGTCCAGCACTCGCTGTGTTAGACTATTGAGATAGATCCTGATCGTACGGTTAGGGTAGAAGGTGCGAGCATAAGACAAGTCACTAGACACTTTCGTAAATAATTGCTCCAGTCTATCCGGATCTCGATTAGGCGAATTAAGAAGTGCCTCCAGCTCTTGCCACTGTTTCTTATTTTGTTCTATGAAGGTGGATTCATTCATGTGATCGAGCAAGGCTGAAGCCTGAAGATCGAAAGTTAGTTAATATAGCTATCATCTTTATATTAGAATTAATATTAATCTGATTGAGTTTTGAGATATTTACGAAAGTGATCTGATGATCTAATATGGCGACGCAGATAGAGATAAGAACTTCACATAATATAGTCGTGTACTATGAGCTGGCACTCCCAACGGAGCGGCTACTTGCCTTGGTGATAGACATAACGATAATGGGCTTTCTGCTACTCAGCGTAGGACTGGTATTCGGTTCCGTATCGGGTGCCGCGGCCATCCAACAGATCTTGTTTCTCGTGATAGCTTCTTTCTATCATCTCCTCTTCGAGATATTCAACGGAGGACAGTCGCCGGGTAAGAGGTTGCTCAAAATCAAAGTGGTCAATCTCAACGGAGTATCACCGACGCCAGGCGAAGCGCTATTGAGATGGATCTTCAGATTATTGGATATCACCTTATCACTCGGTTGTGTGGCGGGACTATGTATCATCAGCTCACCCAAAAATCAACGCGTAGGAGACTTGGTCTCTGGCTGCATCGTCGTGAAGACTAAACAGCAAGGAGATATCTCTCTTTCTCGAGTACTCAGCATACAAGCCCGAGAGCATGAAGTCATGTATCCCCAAGTGACGAGATATCAAGAAAAAGATATGGTGCTAATCAAGGAGGTCCTCTCGCGACATGCCAAATGGAAAAATGCAAGCACTAAAAAAGCTATCATTGCGCTATCGGATAAGATCGCCGCTGATCTCAAAGTGAATCTCTCTGGACAAAATCGGAAGACGCTCTTGGAGAATGTCGTCAAAGACTACGTGATCCTCACGAGATAACTATGACGCAACTCAGACTGACTGTCACCATTCCTACTCTCATCGTTATCGGGCTTGTCACTATCGGAGCTCTCACTATTCCTTCCACTTTCGTAAATGTCTTACAAGATGCGCAAAGCTGGATCTTGAATTACTTCGATTGGCTCTTTGATTGGACGGTTCTTTTTATGCTGATCACTTGCGTCATCGCTTATGTATCACCACTTGGTAAGCTAACTATCGGCGGTACTTCGGCACAACCGATCTTATCCAAACGCCGCTGGTATGCTATCGTACTGTGTACTACCGTAGCTACGGGTATCCTTTTTTGGGGCTGCGCTGAGCCACTCTATCATCTTCACGAACCACCATATCAAGACTTACTAAATGTAGAAGCAGAGGTCTTTGCTATGTCTACGTTATTCATGCATTGGTCTTGGTCGCCGTATGCTATCTATACACTGATCTCTTTGCTATTTGCTCTGCTGTATTATAATTATAAAAAGCCCTATCGAGTTTCTACGCTGATCGAAAGAGGTAAGGCAGAAGGTAGCACTAGGACATCGCAGAGTGCGACTCTAGGAAAAGACATCATCGATATCATCTGTCTGATTGCGCTGATCTGTGGGATGGCGGCATCGTTAGGTGCTGGTATACTTACGATAGGAGGAGGTCTTGAAAAGATCGGCGGGATGTCCCAAGGTTCGCTGATGTGGGGAGGCATCGCTTTGTGCATAGCACTTGCATTTATCTTGTCTTCGATATCTGGCCTGCATAAAGGCATCACCTTCTTGTCTTCGACAAATACTGTTTTGTTTTTCATCTTCATCGCCGCTTTTGCCTGGATGCTGCTAAGAGGAAGAGTTTGGAATCTTGCAGGATCAGGTTTGGCAGAATATGTCCAGACATTCGTGCCCCGCAGCCTAGGTCTTGATGATGGTGAACCATCATGGAGACATGCCTGGACGACTTTCTATTGGGCCAACTGGATGGCATGGGCACCAGTGACTGCATTATTCCTAGGTAGGCTTGGACTAGGATATACAGTTAGAGAATTCATCCGTGTTAATCTCGTCTACACGTCACTTTTTGCTATGTTATGGATGATCATATTTGGAGGAGTAGCATTAGTGAGTGACATTGATCAACAAGGCAGTCTTTACAATCTTCTTTCTCAAGATGGACCTCAAAGTGTGATCTTCCAGTTGCTTGATGATGCGGGCTGGCGGATGGGAGGAGCAGTCTTCCTATTGGTGATTGTCTTTATCTCCTATGTGACAGCTGCTGATTCTAATACGACTGCGATGAGTGCGATTTGTACAAAAGGCATTACTCCAGAAGCTCCAGAAGCACCTGTTTATCTGAAACTATTATGCGGACTCACCATAGCCTTGATCGCCTGGGTGATGATCACTTATGCAGGTCTTGATGGTATCAGGATCTTATCCGTCTTAGGAGGATTTCCGATTTTGTTTTTGTGTATGTGGGTGGTTGTTAGTATGCTTTTGCTTTCGTTTAAAAAGAGCACCCACTAATCTATACACCCATGCCGGAGTACTTCAAAAACACTGCCCTCATCATCGGTAAATTTTCTGAGTAGATTAGTTGAAGCGCGAGTACCATACTCAAGATTAGAGCCTTTGATATATCACCTTAGCTCCCAGTACTTGGAGATCTTCATTTTTAGTTCCAAGGACAAAGAGGGTAAGTTTTTCATTATTAGATTGATCTAGTTCAACATCCAATGGGAATGAGATCGATCCGTTAATATTATCAGAATCCTGAATGATAGTATCCATACCGGTTATGGATATTTGAAAGGATAATTTGTCATTATCATTATCATCGAAGAATATGATGAACTCTTTTAAATGAACTCGTGTACTGTGAAAAACTGGCGACATCTTTACTCCAGATAAACCGAGGTGAAAAATAGATGGCGGGGTCCACACACCACCAAAATATGTATGAAGTTCAAGGCCGAACATAGCTTGAAAGAGGGTGCTAGGCAGGAGCATGTGGATATCTTCATCATCTTCGTCATCTGCAAAGGCCGAAGCTTGTATATATCCATTATTATCTACCGTGAGATTTCTTGTTCCGCTTCCGCCTAGACCAGGTACTCTGAGATCTCCGTCTGATTCTACAATTAAATGGTCTGTGTCTTTGATTCGAAATTTGATATTTCCAGATTCAACACTTTCGAGTAATAAGTCATTGCCTCTGCTGACTAAACCACCTAGCCTTGTGTCACCACTGTAAAATGACATTCGACCTTCATGAATGCCTAGATTTCCAAAGAGGCGCAGCTGAGTTTCTGCTATGATATCTCCACCTCCGACATGAAGTCTTGCCTTTGGAGATGATTCGTTTATCCCTACAAAACCTCCATTTGTAACCGTCATTCTTCTTCTATTATTAGTCCAGAAGCTCAGGTCATGATTGGAAACCATCCTCAGAAATCCTTCTGAAGATTGGTTAACTCCTAGGAGCATTTGTCGTAAGTCATGCTCAGCAGTTGTAGGTTTTAATAGTTCGATGGTAGCGTCGCCGTCGTTGTCCATATCTTCTATGGACATCTCACTCTGGCCAAATAATGAAAGTCCTGTAAGGCCTATGAGTAAAGTGAAGAATACAATGTTCATTTTCATGAAACTAAAGTCTTGCTCTTCTTGACACTTACTCTA
>CAZXIE010000149.1:0-7198 GCA_964640065.1 uncultured Saprospiraceae bacterium | reverse complement strand
TGATGAAGGAAGGTCTGACTGCTGATTATGCTGATCAACTTACACAGTCCGCGGATATCGTTAGATACTATGAAGAGCTAAAGAAAGAAACTGGAGATCTCAAAGCATCATCTAATCTGATTATCAATCAGATACTGCCATCACTTACTGAAGGAACAGCGATCTATGACTTTGGCATCTCACAGACGTACTGCAGCCAATACCTCAAACTGATCTCTGACAAGAAGATATCAGCTTCTATGGCTCATCAAAAGTTATGGCCTGCTCTTCTCGAGAGTCCTCAAGCTCCTGAAACTTTGGCGGAGCAACTTGGGTTGCTATTGAAAGAAGATAAAGGAGAACTAGCAGATATGATTACGCAGATACTTGCAGACCATCCAGATCAAGTAAAGCAATATCGCGGTGGTAAAAAGGCGCTCATCGGATTTTTCATCGGAGCCGCTATGAAAAAATCAGGAGGTTCATTTGATCCAGGTCAAATCAAGAGTGCGATAACAAAAGGCCTCGAAGAGAGCTAAGATGGATATAGTTCGAGCTAAGCACTTACTATCTTCTTTAAAGGAGAGAGATGTGACTCTGGTAGCAGTATCTAAGACAAAGCCAGCATCAGACATCGAAGCACTTTATAACGAAGGATTTAGAATCTTTGGAGAAAACAGAGTCCAAGAGCTCGTTGAAAAACACGAAGCACTTCCCAAGGATATCCAATGGCATATGATCGGCAATCTTCAGAAGAATAAGGTCAAGCATATCGCACCATTTATAGATCTCATACACTCGGTTTCTTCGGCATCACTGCTTGAAAAAATCAATCAAGAAGGTGCTAAAAATGAAAGACAGATCCCTGTATTATTACAGTTGAAGATTGCTTCTGAAGACTCCAAGAGTGGCATGGACAAGGAAGATCTCCTAGAGCTTGTCCAACACGTAGCTGAAGATCAGCTTCCTCATGTCCAGCTAAAAGGTCTCATGGGTATGGCCACGTTCACCGATGATCAGGATCAGATAAGAGAAGAGTTTAGAAGGCTTTCGGCATGTATTGAAGAGATAGATCATAACGTCTTTAACTTAGAAGATGAAGAGTCACCTATACTTTCCTTTGGTATGTCTGGGGATTATGAGTTGGCGATAGAAGAAGGATCTACCATGGTTCGAATTGGATCTTTGATCTTCGGAAGTAGATATTAGTATATTACCATATGGCTAGAAATATCGTAGGAGTCATCATTGGGATTTTTGTTGCCGGTCTCATTATCTGGACGGTGCAATCTATCAACATCAGATTATATCCCTTACCAGAAGAGTTAGATCTCAATGACCATGAGCAAATGAAGGAATACATGAAGGTCATGCCGGCTGGAGCCTATGTGATGGTCATACTATCTCACTTACTTGGTGCTCTCGGTGGAGCATGGGTGGGATGTATTATAGCTGATAGATTCTACTTGAAGTTGTCACTTATCATCGCCGCCTTCCTCCTAGTGATGGGATTGATCAATCTCTTGATGCTGCAACACCCTGTATGGTTTATGATAGCTGATATTCCTTCTTATGCCATAGGAGCATTGATCGGCCATAAACTCTATACCTCAACTACAAAGTCATGATGTATAAACCTGTTAACGTGGATGACTACGTCCAGCATCACAAGAAGTTTACTGAACTCCTTCAGTTAGTTAGGGGGCTACTTGTAGATACCGAACTTGAAGAAACCATCAAGTGGAACATGCCGACTTATACCATCAAAGGCAAAAATGTGATGGCTCTAGGAGCCTTTAAAAATCATGCTTGTATCTGGTTTCATCATGGGTCATTTCTATCAGATCCATATAAAGCCCTTGGCAATGCGCAAGATGGAAAGACCAGAGGCATGAGACAGTGGCGCTGGGAAAAGCTCGAAGATGTCGAACCTGAAAAGGTCGCTCTTTATATTGATGAAGCTATCCAAAACGAACACCAAGGGAAAAGGATAAAAGTCCAGAAGAAAAAAACGGAGATCGAGATACACCCCTTATTTGCGGAAGCGCTCAAAAAGAACAAAGCTGAAAAAGCTTTTCAAGAGTTTACAAAAAGCAAACAAAGAGACTTCGCAGAACATATAACAACAGCCAAGCGAGAATCCACAAAACTTAGTCGACTGGACAAAATCATCCCCATGATCCTCCGAGGAGAAGGACTCAATGATAAATATTTACGGTGAGCAATGAGAGCATATATGTGTGCAAATAATTGAATTTCAATACTTTAAACATTAGTAATTTTTTACATTTATAAGAGGACCTATGGATATCATATTGACATGGGACCTACAGATCTTCCACATGATCAACCAATCATGGGAAGGGACTGTCATCGAGGACTTCCTCATCCTCATCCGCAATAAGTACATCTGGATCCCACTATATCTAGCCATCATCACGTATGTCTTTAGTGCATTTGATCTGCACAAGGCGTCTTACTATATCCTTTTCATTGTCACAGCTGTATCGATCACCGACATCGTGTCAAGCAGGATCGTCAAGAACTCAGTAGAGCGCCCGAGACCCTGTCAAGAAGTAAGTCTACAAGGTCAAATCAATCAGCGTGTCTACTGCGGCCGATCATATAGTTTCACGTCATCTCATGCGACTAACCACTTCGGTATCGCAGCCATCATGGTTTTTCTATTTGGAAGACGTCGAAGATGGGTCGGTATCGCTTTTTTCTCCTGGGCAACACTGATTAGTATCGCCCAAGTCTATGTAGGTGTGCACTACCCTCTCGACATACTCGGTGGCGCCTGCCTCGGTATCGCGCTAGTACGGATCTGGGCTAAAATCTACAGTCCTTGGTTATCTTATGCCACGACTTCACCAACAGCGTAAAAAGTCAGTTATATTTGAGCGGAATCTAATATATTAAGAATAATCGTAATATGACATTGATCAAATCGATCTCCGGGATGCGTGGCACACTTGGTGGTAGCCCAGGAGATAACCTCACTCCTATAGACATCGTGCAGTTCTCAAGTGCATATGCGCTTGTCTTGAAAGAGAAGGACGGTCGACCTAAGGTGATCATCGGTCGCGATGGTCGGATCTCTGGCACACAAGTCTCCGGTCTCGTCTGTCAGACACTTTCTATGATGGGTGTAGATATTATCGACCTCGGTCTTTCGACGACACCTACGGTAGAGATGGAAGTCGTTGCACAAGAGGCGCAAGGTGGTATCATCATCACCGCCAGCCATAACAATATGTCATATAATGCTCTCAAGTTCCTCAATGAAAAAGGAGAGTTTATCAGCAAAGTCGATGGGCAAAGATTAATTGATCTTGCTCAAGCAGGTGAGTTCACTTACGTAAATGCTGATCAACTAGGCAACATACAAACCGTCGATGATGCTATTGCTAGACACGTTGTTAAGATCTGTGATCTGGATACTGTCGATGTAGATGCTATCAAACGCAAATCATATACTGTCGTAGTGGATTGTATCAACTCTACAGGCTCACTTTCTATACCTCCTCTTCTTGAGGCGCTAGGATGTAAGTGCATCATGATCAATGAAGATATATGTGGAGTATTCGCGCATAATCCAGAACCGCTGGCTCAAAATCTAACAGAGCTAACAGCCGCAGTCAATGAGCACAACGCAGACCTCGGAGTTGCTGTCGACCCTGATGTAGATCGCTTAGCATTTGTCGATGAAAAAGGACAATACTGTGGTGAAGAGTACACACTCGTCATGGTAGCTAAATATCTCCTAGGTGTAACACCTGGACCAACCGTGTCTAACCTTTCTTCCACCAAAGCGCTAATGGATGTGACTCGTGCGGCAGGCCAAGAATACTATGCCGCTGCAGTAGGCGAAGTGAACGTCGTCTCGAAAATGAGAGAAGTCGGTGCCATCATCGGAGGTGAAGGTAACGGTGGCATCATCTACCCTACTCTTCATGCCGGACGCGATGCTTTAGTAGGTATCGCTCTGATCTTGACAGCTCTAGCAAAAGAGGACACCACGTTAAGTGCCTATAGAGCAAGCTGCCCTGATTATGTGATGACGAAAGACAAGATCCAACTCACTCCAGAGTTAGATGTAGATAATCTGCTAGAAAGAGTGGCCATGCACTACAGCGATCATGAGATCGATACGCAAGATGGAGTAAAGATTTATATCAAAGGAGGATGGGCGCACTTACGCAAGTCTAATACCGAACCTATCGTCAGAGTTTATACGGAAGGTAGAGAGGAAGCAGAAGCACAGAGTATCGCGGCTGAGGTAAAGGCTCTTGTAGCTAACTGGTTATAACTCCATCTTCATCAAGATATCTCTTTGGGGATCAGGCCCCATCATAAAAACATGCTCACCAAATGGTTCGAAGCCCTGCTTCTTGTAGAATCCCTGCGCAGCAGGATTACGCTCCCAGACACCTAGCCATAACATGTCGAAACTTTCTTCGCGAGCTACTTCTATAGATTTCTGGACGAGCCTTGCTCCTAATCCATAGCCTTTCATATGTTCAACAACATAGATGCGCTCTATCTCCAAAGCATTGTCCATATCAGCCTCTGTCTGGGCTTCTTTCCGATTCAGCTTGAGGTAACCAACTATCTCATCTGACGAGACCAAGATGTAGAACAACGAATTAGGATCAGCTACTTCTTTGAGGATTTGCTCATCGCTAAATGCTGACTCCATATAAGCTTCAAAGTGCGAGGGGTCATTGAGATGACGATACGTATGTTCGAAGGTGGACCGAGCCACTTTGATCAGATTTGGGATATCTGAATCTTCGACTTTTTTTATGAGGACCTTATCCATAATTGAGCTACAAAGCTACGTAGTCGAAACTAAATAGCGTTCTATTAGCTCACGATAATAAGCCAAGTATCTTTGCCCCTCAATCTGAAAAAGGGGATGGCAGAACAAAAGCTGTACACAACTACTTTTTGGTTACTCTGCTTGAGCTACGGCTTTTTTGGTGGGAGCTTTAATATGATCATACCGGAGCTGCCATCTTATCTTACTAGTATCGGTGGTGGTGATTATAAAGGATTGATCATCGCTCTTTTCACACTTACCGCTGGACTATCCAGGCCCTTCAGTGGCAAGCTTACTGATACGATAGGTAGACGGCCCGTGATGTATTTTGGCTTGATCGTAACGATCATATGCAGCCTCCTATATCCTATCCTTACCACTGTCGGCACATTTTTATTCTTGCGATTTGTACATGGATTATCTACTGGATTTTCTCCGACGGCTTTATCCGCTTATATCGCCGATATTGTTCCTGTCAATCGTCGAGGAGAAGCGATGGGCATAGTAGGTGTCAGCATTAATCTTGGGTCTTCGATCACCCCTCCTTTGGGTAGTTATATCGCTCAAAACTTCAGTCTCAACACGATGTTTTTCGCAGCCTCACTTATTGGCTTAGTTTCTTTCTTACTATTAATCAAACTGAAGGAAACACTTCCATCACCAGTACCCTTTCACCCACGACTATTAGCCTTAAAGAAGAATGAAATCATCTCGAAAGAAGGTATCCTTCCCGCCATGGTCTGCGGTCTTAGCTATATGGGATTTGGTGCTGTTATCACTATCACCCCAGATCAGTGCGACTTCTTAGGTGTTTCTAATCGTGGTCTCTACTTCACAACTTTTACTCTTTGTTCAGTACTCTCAAGGCTAGTCGCTGGAAAGGCTTCAGATAAATGGGGAAGGATCATCGTGATGCGGATAGCCATCATCTGCTTAGCGATTTCTTTTGTCATATTTGGTTATGCTGATAGTGTTTTTGGTTTATTGCTAGGTGCCGGCTGTATTGGATTTTCACTTGGGATCTGCATACCGGCAGTATTAGCGTGGGCAGTCGATCTCAGTCCTGATGACGTGCGCGGGAAGACTTTTGGTACTGTGTTTATAGCATTAGAATTTGCCATTGGCTTTGGCGCTCTACTTGGTGCTTATATCTATGATAACAATCCTGCTAACTTTAAGTATGTCTTTAGTGTGATTGGAGCGATCTGTTTGTTGGCGTATTTGTTTATTCGTCAGCCGAGGGGTATAATTAATGAGTCGTAAAAATCATACCCTCTCAGCTTGTTGCTATGATCAATTATCAGTTTTCATGCTTGATGCCATAATCCAGTTGGTTATGGTTCTCTCACTGATGCGCTCTTGCGCATCAGGTGATGACGACTCATCACTCCTTCGTTCACTTTGCCAGTCGCGGCAAAGTAACCAAAACGCTTGTCCTGCTAATACTCGCTTCATAGGCGCTTGAGTTCCTAGGGTGAAAATCTCAGAACTTACGTCTAGGCTTCCTCGTAATAAAACCTCGGCTATTTTCGTCGTGCTTAAAGATTGATTAAGGGCCGCAATCCAGTCGGTTGCGGTTCACTCGCCAAGGTGCTCTAGCACCATGGGTCTTGAAAACAAGACTAAACTCATTCAAGCTACGAGGTTTTATTCTTTTGGCGAGTCGTATCAGAACGTTTCACGCTTTAGCGTGATTCAATATTTATCGGCTGTCCGATAAAATCATAATAATATGAAGGGGCCCTACTGATGCCTCTTCTTAAGCACCGCCACAATATCCTCTAACGTCACACCGCGATCTTTTCTAAGTGATTTTGGACAATTGTAGTTCAATATAGTTTGTCATGATTTTTGACACAAAAATGCACGCCAAACTTAGGGAGATCCGGTGTATTATTAACACGAGGGTTTCACCCTCGGCTACCAATATGTGACCTCTACCGAGGTCATTTGTTTGAGCTTGAGGAAGTAACCAATTAGATTATGACTTATGTAGCCGATATCCCACAGTGTTGCTGAAGGCTTCCAGCCTTAGCTGCTTTTAATATCGAACCAAATTTGAATTGAAGGGGCCCTACTGATGCCTCCTCTTAAGCACCGCCACAACATCCTCTAACGTCACACCGCGATCTACAAGCAAGACGATAAAGTGATACATCAGATCTGCGGCTTCGCCTTTGAATCCTTCATCATCATCTCTTAAAGCATCGATGACGATCTCTACCGCTTCTTCACCCACCTTCTGGGCGATCTTATGTGTCCCTGCATTAAATAGACTGGTGGTATAGGAGCCTTCTTTTGGATTTGATTTTCTTTCCGTTATGACATTCTCAAGGTGCTGGAAGAATCCAACAGGCATCATCTCGTTCTTCTCATCCCAGCAAGTGTCTGATC
>CAZXIE010000148.1:0-7457 GCA_964640065.1 uncultured Saprospiraceae bacterium | reverse complement strand
GACATTTTCCTATATTCATCATCAAACGAACAACTTACGCTATGAATAACATCTTGAAACTCGGACTCATCCTTGGAGCCATATCAGTTGTAAGTCAGCTGATCTACAAATTTGTATTGGGATATGATTTTTTATTTTCATGGAAATCTATGTTGGCGACATTTGTTATAACTGCAGTACTCTGTGTCATTCTAGGTCGTAAGTATTTTAGAGATCCTGAAGATGGTACGCTTAGTTATGGCGAGGCAGTAAAGAACCTCTTCTTATCCCTCCTAATTAGTCTTGTCATTGGTCATGTGGCTGGTGTTTTGCTCTTCGGCAATGATCAAGAGTTAAATACAGCCTACAAAGAATATACGATAACTGCCTCAGAAACCGGTGTAAGATGGGGAGCTGGTATCGCCGGAGCTAGTGAGGCCGAGATAGAAGAACAAGTAGCACAGGTAAGGGAGCAATATGAAAGCGGCGAATTGACCATGCCTGAGGCGCCATACTCTTTGAGTCAGCTACCGATGAACCTCCTTATTGGAGCCGTTATGATGCTCATTCTTAGTTTAATACTATCCATTTTTGTTAAGAAGAATGATAGCTTCTCTACTGCTTAAGGAGTCTCTTCATCATCATAGATAGCTACCATGCGCTCACCAGGTTTGGCGTAGCCGCGGTACATACCTGCTGAGTTAAAGGGCAGTGATACATTTCCTTTGTGATCAACAGAGATGAGTCCTCCACTGCCACCTTTGTCAACCAAAGTGGTATTGACTACATGACCGGCAGCTTCTTGTAAGGACTCTTCGAGATAGAGCATTCTTGCATGTACATCGTGGGCAACTGCATATCTGATGAAATACTCGCCATGCCCTGTGCAGCTGATAGCGCAGGTGGCATTATCAGCGTAGGTACCTGCCCCGATGATGGGTACATCGCCAAAGCGGTTAAATCTCTTATTGGTCATCCCGCCAGTAGAAGTCCCGGCTACGAGATTACCAGATTTGTCGAGAGCCACACAGCCTACTGTACCGTGCTTTTTGTCTCCTGACTCATCGGTCTCTGAGAGTTCGGTTTTTTTCGCGTCTTCAGCTAATACTCTCTTGATACTATTCCATCTACGTTCTGTCTTGAAGAAGGCCGGGTCTACGACTTCTAGTCCTTGAGTTCTAGAAAATGCTTCTGCGCCAGCTCCTGTTAAGAGTACGTGGTCTGAGTTTTCCATCACTGCTCTTGCAGCACTTATAGGATGGCGGACCGTACTTAATCCGCCCACTGCTCCAGCATTTTGATCAGAGCCTTGCATGATCGATGCATCGAGTTCATTCTTTAAGTCATGAGTAAAGACTGATCCCTTACCAGCATTGAAGAGAGGATTATCTTCTAGATAATGAATGGTCTTCTCTACAGCATCTAGTGCGGAACCTCCTTCAATCAAGATGTTCTCACCTATCGTCAGTGCGCTATCTAGAGCATCTCTATAGGACTGCTCTCTTTCTGGTGTCATGTTCTTCTTGAGGATGGTACCTGCTCCACCATGTATAGCAATGGCATATTCCGCTCGCGTCTCAGAAGACGAGGACTCTTCGGTAGAAGATGTCGTAGCACTTTGTTGGCATCCAAAGAAAAGGAGTGAGATAAAAATGAGGCTGAATCTTAACATGACATATATTTATACTTAAAGCTAACGATATTTCTAGTCGCAATAAGAAGATAATCGTCATCGGAGGCCCCACTGCTAGTGGGAAGACTTCTCTTGCCATCGCTCTTGCGCAAGAACTTGGCTGTGAGATCATCTCCGCTGATAGCAGACAAGTCTATGCTGAGATGCATATCGGGACGGCCAAACCAACTGACGAAGAGCTCCAAGCAGTACAACACCATCTGATAGGTCATCGATCAGTAACAGATGTATATAGCGTAGGTCGATATGTGGACGAAGCTCTAGTGTGTATCGAAAGGCTACATGCTTCTTCAGATACTGTTATAGTCGTTGGTGGAACGGGGCTATATCTCAAGGGCTTGATCGAAGGAGTAGATGAGTTTCCTGATGTGAAGCAAGAAGTGGTTGATGAGCTTCAAAATATTTACGAAAGTGAAGGGATAGATAGCTTACGAGCGGAACTCCAGATCTCCGATCCGGCATACTATGAAGAGGTGGACCTACAGAATCCACGACGGTTGATTAGAGCGCTATCGATAACGCGCAGTACTCGCCAGACCTTCAGCAGCTTCAGAAAAGGTAATAAGGTCGAGAGGCCTTGGCGGCATCAGCTTATCGCTCTGCAATTAGATCGTGCTGAGCTCTATGAGCGGATTAATCAACGTGTTGATCAGATGATGAATAATGGGCTTCTCGACGAAGTCACGTCCCTACTCTCACATAAAGATCTGAGGAGCCTCGACACAGTCGGTTACAAAGAACTCTTCAAATATCTCGATGACGAATGGACCCTCGAACAAGCTGTAGATAAGATCAAACAACACACTCGCAACTACGCTAAGCGACAGATGACCTGGTTTGCTAATCAGCAAGACTACAAGCTTTTTCATCCTTCGGATCGCGATAAAATCTTGGCATACATCACTTCTACTTAGCTCAGAATAAGTCAATAAAATGTAGGGAGAGATTCGCCTACTTAGTTATCTTGGTTTCCTACAAATAAGAATAACTCTACGTCTATGTTGAACCTATCAGTACTTCTCGAATCATCTGCATTTAAGCATGGCGGTAAGCCTGCATATACATTTATGGATACCACTCTGACATTTGCTCAGATCAACGGTGCCGCCAATCAAGTAGCTAATGGACTTGTTGCCAAGGGTATCAGGCCCGGAGATAAAGTAGCCTTGAGCTGCTTTAACCTCCCCTACTTCCCTATCATATACTTCGGTGCACTAAAGGCCGGTGCTACAGTTGTGCCCCTGAGTGTACTACTTAAAGAAGATGAGATCGCGTATCACCTAAGTGATAGTGATGCTAAGGCCTACTTCTGCTTTGTAGGCTCTCCAGATCTTCCTATGGGACAGATGGGATATGCGGGTTTTCAAAAAGCCGAAAAGTGTGAGCAGTTTTATATGATCACCCCACAAGCCACGGATCCTTCTCCTATAGAGGGTACGCAGACGCTGGGTATGCTGATGGGTGGTCAGGCGCCTACATTTGAGACGATAAGAACTAGCGCAGACGATACAGCTGTCATCATCTATACATCTGGTACAACCGGAAAACCTAAGGGAGCGGAGCTAACACACTCTGGTCTACTTCTCAATGCGGGTATCTGCAGAGACCTCTTCAGCATGAACGCTGATGATAAAACGCTGATCGTACTTCCGCTCTTCCACATATTTGCAATGACGTGCTTGATGAATGCTATGTGTTATGCAGGTGGTCACTCCGTACTGCTGCCAAGGTTTGATGCAGAGACTGTATTTGGACTTCTGCAGAAGCATGAGATCAACATATTTGCCGGAGTACCTACGATGTACTGGGGACTCTTGAGTTATAAAGATCCGAAGTTTGACTATGAAAAGATAGCGGGCAACTTACGTGTTGCTGTGTCAGGAGGGGCTGCTCTTCCAGTACAAGTGCTAGAAGACTTCCGCGAAAGATTTGGACTAACCATACTTGAAGGATATGGTATGTCTGAAGGGTCACCAGTAGTCACCTTTAATCAACTGGATGTCGGTACAAAACCAGGGTCTATTGGTACTGAAGTATGGGGCGTCGAAGTCAAACTCGTTGATGATGATGGTAACGAAGTACCTCTCGGAGAAAAAGGAGAGCTCTGGTATAGAGGACATAACGTCATGAAAGGCTACTACAAAAGACCAGAAGCCAATGCTAAGACTATCACTGATGGTTGGCTGCACTCAGGAGATGTAGCGATCAAAGATGAAGATGGATTCTACTTCATCGTAGACCGTACCAAGGATATGATCATCAGAGGCGGGCTCAACGTTTATCCGAGAGAAGTAGAAGAAGTTATGATCAAGCACGATGATGTCTCTCTCGTAGCAGTGATCGGTATCCCAGATGACAAGATGGGCGAAGAAATCAAGGCATATGTAGTCCTAGAAGAAGGTGCATCATTGGGCGAAGAGGAGTTAATAGCATATACAAAGGATCGACTAGCTGCCTATAAATATCCTCGCACCGTCGAGTACATAGATGCTCTACCGATGAGTGCTACTGGTAAGATCTTGAAGAAAGAACTTCGTAAGCTATAGTACTCTATGAAGCTTGGGTTCGTATCTGCCATCTTACCAAATCTCTCCTTAGAAGAAGTACTTAAGACTGCTTCTGAGATAGGATATGATTGTGTAGAAGTGATGTGCTGGCCACCTGGTGATGCTAAGAGGCGCTATGCAGGTATCACACATATAGATATCACGAGTCTGATCAGTGATACTATCAAAGAGATCAAGGAGCTTTGCGCCACTTATGATGTGAGCATCAGTGCTCTTGGTTATTATCCTAATCCGCTGACTCCTGATGTTACTGATCGTGCACTATACAAGAATCACATCAAGGCTCTCATCAGAGCAGCTACAAGACTCGATGTACCGATCGTAAATACCTTCATAGGAAGAGACAAGCAAAAAAGTATCGAGGAAAACTGGCCAGATTTTTTGCAGATCTGGAATGAGATCATCGGACATGCGGATGCATTTGGTATAAAAGTCGGGATTGAGAATTGCCCTATGAGATTTACAGCAGATGAGTGGCCAGGTGGTCTCAATATGTTCACCACTCCAGCCATCTGGGACAAGGCATGGAAGCAGATACCCAGTCCTAACTTTGGCCTCAACTATGATCCCTCTCACATGGTCATACA
The DNA here is from genome assembly GCA_964640065.1 of uncultured Saprospiraceae bacterium. GTDB lineage: Bacteria > Bacteroidota > Bacteroidia > Chitinophagales > Saprospiraceae > JAJRXG01. The sequence continues at coordinate 2,631 of CAZXIE010000148.1, read as the reverse complement.
GCATATGGACACGTCCCTACCCATCCGTAACTATGGACCCAGACTCCATCACATCCATGCGAAGGATGCGACCATAGATCAGGAAGACCTACAGCGACACGGTGTCTTTGCACATCCTAACCTCTGGCATACTCCGAAGATACCTGGGCGTGGCGATGTCGACTGGGCGGATTTCTTTGCAGCTCTCAAAGAAGTCAACTATGACGGAGCCGTGTGCGTCGAGGTAGAAGACAGAGCATATGAAGGAACTACAGAGCTACGGATACAGGCACTCAGAGAAAGCCACGACTATCTCCGCAACTTTATCTGACTCTAGAAGTTGATAGGTTCAATTATCTCGATGTTCATGTAGATACTATCGGGTAACTTTATCTTGTTAAAATCACCTCATGAAGAATATAGCTGTTATTGGTGCTGGTACTATGGGTAATGGTATCGCTCACATCTTTGCTCAGAAAGACTATACTGTACATCTCATAGACATCTCCTCGGAGGCTCTCGAAAAGGCGAAGGCCACCATAGAGAAGAACTTGCTGCGTATGGTCAAGAAAGAGATCATCGATGAGTCACAAGTTCAAGTAGTACTTAACAAGATTACGACTCATACAGATATCAATGATGGCGTGAAAGAGGCCGACCTAGTCATAGAAGCCGCTACAGAAAACGAAGCCCTAAAACTTAAGATCTTTGGCCAAATTGATCAAGCGGCACCAGCCAATGCCATCTTAGCTTCTAATACATCAAGTATATCCATCACAAAAATCGCTACTGCCACATCGAGGCCAGAGAAGGTTATCGGTATGCACTTCTTTAATCCAGTACCTGTCATGAAACTGGTAGAAATCATCAGAGGATACTCTACTTCAGATGAAACGACTAAAGCCATCGTCGATCTTACGCTGGACATTAACAAAGTACCTGTAGAGGTACAAGACTATCCTGGTTTTGTTGCTAATCGGATCTTGATGCCAATGATCAATGAGGCCATAACTACTCTCCAACAAGGAGTGGCGGGCGTACGGGAGATCGACACTGTTATGAAACTTGGTATGGCTCATCCTATGGGCCCACTGCAGTTAGCAGATTTTGTAGGTCTCGATGTCTGTCTTAATATCTGCAAAGTTTTACAAGATGGCCTCGGGGATCAACGCTACGCCCCTTCTCCTCTATTGGTCAACATGGTTACGGCGGGCAAGCTAGGTAGAAAGTCAGGAGAGGGATTTTATGACTATAGTCATGGAGGCAAGGAACTGATCGTTTCTAATTCTTTCTCATAGTTCACTTTCGTAAATATTCTAAAAATCCACGATGAAGGTTTTAAAGATATTAGGTGTAATTCTAGTCCTATTCGTGCTAGGTTTCTTGTTAGGTCCAAAACCAGAATTTGAAGTAGTTGATAATCAACCGAGCAATCAAACTTACCAAATAGCAGAACTTGATCAAGCTATCGCTAGTGAGGAAGCTGTCGTCCAGTATCTCAAGGATGATAACGAAGCTCGGATAGTCTGGGCTGATTCGTTGCATCAAAAAACACCGTATAGCATCGTCTATTTGCATGGCTTTTCGGCTAGCCAAGGCGAAGGATATCCTGTGCATGTCAATATCAGTGATAGCCTTAATGCTAACCTCTATCTGCCCCGCTTACCAGAGCATGGCATAGCAAGTAAAAATGCCATGAAAAATCTAACTCCGGGTGATCTTATCAACGAAGCGAAAGAGGCCATAGCTATAGGTAAGACGATAGGAGAAAAGGTGATAGTCATGGGATGTTCTACGGGTGGCTCACTAGCTCTGTATCTAGCAGCTGCAGATAAGGATCTGGCTGCGATGGTCTTACTGTCACCGAATATAGCAGTAGAAGTCGCTGGTGCAGAACTTCTTACAGGTCCATGGGGCAAGCAGCTCGGCCTATCACTTCTCGGAGAGCACAGAGAGGTGAACTCATCCATCAACTACGAACCTTACTGGTCAAAGACTTATCATCTCGATGGGATTATCGCTATGCAGGGACTTCTAGATATGACTATGAAACCAGAGATTTTTTCGGCCGTCACACTGCCAACCTACTGTGGCTACTTTTATAAAAATGAAGAAATCCGAGACCATGTAGTCTCAGTAGATGCAATCAAGAAATTAGAAAACCAATTAGGCACTTCCCGCGATGAGTTAGAATTCGAAGCCTTTGAATCTGGCGATCACGTCCTGTGTTCTTCCTATAAGAATCCAGGATGGGAAGAAGTCCAAGCAGAAGTCTTAGATTTTCTAAAAAGTGAGGTGATTTTAAATTAAAAAACCCCGACAAAGTCGGGGTCACTTTTAATAAACCAATCTCATTAAAAAAAGGAAAAGATTATAATAAAAAGACGAAATCCATCATTAGTCCTACTCAAATCAATAGTGGTTAACTATCGATCTTTTAAACAGCTTTCCTTCATGAGAAGATTGAGAAACACGTTTTACTATCCGTCTTTTTAAAAACATCGCCCTTCGGCGAACTGTCAACGAGTTATATATTTATAATGCTAATATATAAATCTTTCTTGTGTAATAAAAAATATATATAAATTTTTCTTAATATATTATTCAGTCCACATTTTCATGCAGATAAGAATTAGCCGATTGTTGTAGCGG
>CAZXIE010000147.1:0-7602 GCA_964640065.1 uncultured Saprospiraceae bacterium | reverse complement strand
GGTGTAAAAGCTTTTGGTGGCGCTATCGATAGTGACGGACCTATCGTCATCGAAGATCAGGTTTTTGTTTCGTCAGGATATGCCAAATTTGCCGAGAAAGAAGGGAATGTTGTGTTAGCATTTTCGCTTGCGGAGTGAAGGTGTCTTGCAGCTATCATGTCCTTCGATCGTAGCAGAGAAGTACATAGAAAGCAGCATCTCATTCGAAGGAAATCGGGCATCTAGATTCACTTTATGATCAGTACAATGTCTAAAGCTTTCATAACTTACAGAAGACAATCACGAACTAAATCGTAAAGCTTTCAAGAAAGCTATGAGTTGGAAACTACTAAGACGGATATTACTGGTATTGCTTCTACTGATCATCTTGGTACCTGTAGTGCTGTATCTCTTAGCTATAGATCATTCGCGCTCTTATAGCAAATCCATTAATTCATTACCAGTTTATGAAGGCCAGCAGGTTGATGGTCAGTATCGGCTTGAAGTGGATGAGTTCGAATTTAAAATCAAGATATCAGGTTCTGAGCACAAAGGTAAAGATGTCATGCTTCTTCATGGATTTCCACAAACTTCGGTTACCTGGCAGCCTTTGATGGATGCAGGTGCGGAGCAAGGATATCGAGTGATCGCTTTTGATCAACGAGGTTATAGTCCTGGAGCCAGACCAAGTGGTAAAGAGCATTATCATATCGACAGTCTTGTGAGTGATGTGCTCGATGTGGCAGATCAATTGGGTATGGATACTTTTCATTTGGTGGGTCATGATTGGGGTGCAGGAGTAGGGTGGAAGACAGTGATGGACTACCCAGATCGGATTTCTTCTTGGACTGGTATGTCTGTTCCCCATGTGGCGGTATTCTTTGATAGCTTTCAGAATCACCCCGAGCAACAAAAGCGGAGTAGCTATATCGGATTCTTGAGATTGCCGATCATACCAGAACTGCTTTTCCAATTACGACGCAAGACCATCTTTACAAGTATCGAGAATGTATGGACCAAAGAACAGCTGCAGGAGGCCACTGCCATGTTCAGCGAACATGGAGCTCTTACAGCTACTATGAATTGGTACAGAGCACTAGATTATAAAGACGAAAAAACAATCGAGTCTTTGCAAAAGAAGATAACTAGGCCAACACTGTTTATCTGGGGAAAAGATGATCCTGTTGTTGCGCCAGAGATCATCCCTCTACAACGCCCTTGGATTACATCCACTTATGAAGAATTAGAACTTGATGCGGGTCACAGCTTGATGCAAGAAAAAACTGAAGAGGTCGTCGGGAGTATATTGAGGCATTGGGGAAAATGAATGAAGTATTAGGACCGAACCATTTTTCATTTTACTCTTTCCACTTCCCATACAAGAGCAAATCTCTAGATGATCGATCTAAGACAATGTGTTCAGATGTCCTCTGATGCCTACTATACCAGGTTAGTGGAGACTCTCCTCGCTCATCTTTGGCGGACGGATCTGCACCATGCCCTAGCAATACTTCGATCATTTCTTTACTACCATAGGCTGCGGCAAGATGTAAAGGAGTCTCTCCGACAACTTCTATATCTCGATAGTAAGTGCTTGTGGCTACACCCGACTTCGTTTTTACATTTGGATTGGCACCTGCTGCCAGTAAGAGTTTTATGCAGTTCAAAGTGCCGTCCCTAAATCCCTTGGAGGCTGCTACATGAAGGGGCGTTTCAGCAGTTATAGGTGAAGCAAGATTAGGATCGGCACCATGATCCAAAAGCACCTTCATCATATCTGCTTTTCCTAGATAAGCGGCAGCCATAAGTATGGTGCCTCCTTCGTATCCTATGGCATTTACATCCGATCCATGGCCTACAAGAAATTCAAATATATGCAGGTGTCCACCATAGATCGACGCATCCAGTGGAGTTGCGCCACTGATAGGTGCCCGTGCATTTATATCCATGCCTTTTTCTAAACACTCTTTTACAAAGTCCAAGTCGCCCGTATGGTAGCAAGCCTTCCAACATTCATTTTGTAATTCTGTTTGACTAGTATCACTCATCGCATATGCACTCTTTTACCAAAATTTCTTCTTCATTGACTTTGTAAATTCGTGATAGACAAAAAACATAGAACCCGCTATTGGGCTCATTTTTGGATTAATTTTTCGGCCATTAGCGATGCGGATGATTTGCTTAGCATACCAGCCACCTTCAGCTGTAGAGTCAAATGCCTTAATGCCAGTCCTAAGTACTAGGTTTTCTAATTTTTCAACTTTGCCATCCAAAAAATCCGGTATCGCCTCAAGATCGGTTACAAAAGGTCGAGCCATGCCTACAAAATCTAGTTCTCCGTTAGCAAGTGCCTGATTACAAAAATCAAAGGATCTAAACCCACCTGTTATCATGATTGGTAAGTCGGTGATGGCTCTAACTTTCTGAGAGAATTCTATAAAGTATGCCTCTCGTGTACGTGTACTATCCTTCACTTTACTGTCATCTGCGTTCATCTCGAAGAAGACTAACTTTTCGTAGGTGCCTCCAGAGATTTCTAGTAAGTCTATTTTACCATCGAGCATCTTGATGACTTCTAGTGATTCCACTTCCGTAAATCCTCCACGCTGAAAATCTGAAGAATTGAGCTTGACAGATATTGGAAATGTCTCTCCTGTTGCTTGCCTTGTTTGGTCTATGATGGTCATGAGTAGGCGACTCCTGTTTTCTAGACTCCCGCCCCATCGATCAGTTCGTTTGTTGATATTGGGAGATAAAAACTGGCTTAAGAGATATCCATGAGCTGAGTGCAGTTGTACACCCGTAAACCCTGCCTGCTTGGAGATGACAGCAGCTTTTACAAATCCCTTGATGACTTGTAGAATATCTTCTTCGGTCATAGCTCGAGGTTTACCAAAGAGACCTAATAGATGAAGCTGTTCTTCTGAAGGAGAGTGCGGGCGATTAGTAGAGAATCGATTGGTCTGTCTTCCTGCATGGGATATCTGTACCCATGCATGATGTCCAGTAGAAGTTGCTGCCTCGGCCATTAACTTGAGCTTGGGCAAGATCTTTTCATTATGTACGTAGATGTTTCCGGCTGACTCTATGTGTATAGGATCGACTACAATGTTACCAGTTATGTGTAGTCCAGCTCCAGTTGCTGCCCAAGCATTGTAGAGAACATTGTGTTGTTCTGTTGGCTCTAGATTTTTATCACTGATGCGCTCGGTCATTGCCGCCTTAACAAGACGGTTCTTTATAACGGCACCGCATGGTAGAGTGAAAGGGGTCTTTAGATGATTGGTAGGCATAAGAACTTATTGGCGATGATAGAATACATGTCAACTGGAGAAAAGAGGATTGCAAACATTGATTATTTGGGAAGGAACTTGTTGTGATCTGTTTTTTGAAAGTCCTTGAGCTTTGAGTTTTTGAGATCATCCCACTTACTCTTATCTGGAAGCGGCTCCTCAGTGGGTCTGCGTGATAGGGTAGATCTTTTTTGAGCAGCACTTTCTGTGAGCTTTGGTTGATCTTTAATTGTAGACTCATTTTTTCTGAGGGTGCTTTTTGCCTTGGTAGAGAGACCTAGATGTGAGGATTCTTTTGGTCGTGGGTTGCCGATATTGGTTGTAACCATAGCTTTAGACTTTTCCAGACTATTTTGATTTGCTGCCTCTGTTGAGACTTCTTTAGTTGGTTGAGGTCTCAGTTTTCCATACGTCATAAAAGAACCCAGTAAAAAGAAGCCAATACCACCGAGCAAAGTGAATAGTTTTCCTTCACCTTCTTCTACCTCACTTAGTTCTTTATGCGGATCAAGAGAGCTTACACTCGGATCATTTTCAAGATATGTTACTTCCACAATAGGGTTTTCAGGAAGAGCATGGACAGTTTGTTCTCCTTCGTATTCCTTGTCATCGTCATTGTAGGTATATCCTATGATATAGGTCTCTACAGGTAAGTTTGCCTTTGTTATAGTCTTTTGTTGGTATGTTTCTTTGAGTATCCCTGGAGTTTTTATTCCATGACTTATAAGTTGTTCTAGTTCTCCTCTGCGGTCCTGATCAGTTAATCCGAGATATGAACCAATCAGATAAATGCCTAGTATCATTATACCGATAGAAAAAATAAAAGCCTTGAACTTTTTAATCATAAGGATTCATAGTAAGTTGAAAAGATATTAAAGATAACCTCCATGGTGCAAATCATTTTTATTCAAGAAGAGATGTTTTGTCTTTAACATGGCTATTTATAATTGTGCTGTTCGACCTTTCTTCTGATGGTAAGCCATCAAATCAAACTCAGCGCTTTGTCATCGGCACTAGCGAAAATTGTTTTCAGTTCATCATGTACTAGTTGCGCTTTATCCTCTTGGTCGAGTGCTTTAAGCGCAGTCATTTTTCCTATCAAAGACTTGGCTCTTCGTGGCATCCGAAGGAGGGCATTTTCAAACTGCACGATAGCTTCTTTATAATTTCCTTGCGCTAATAACCACTCCCCGTATTGCTCGTATGAAGGTTGTGTAATCCTAGGAGGGCCTGCTGGATAGTTAGTTTGGTTTTCTAGCTGTACTGCTTTTTTCATGTTTGCTTCGAAGAGGTCACCTTTGCCCTCTGCTAGTGCCTTCATGCCATTGATCTGGGCGATGACCACTTCCGCGCTATTGACAGCATTTTCGGTCGGAGCATATCTGCTTGTCCCTGCTGCACACATAGCGATTCCATCACCTTCTATTTGATCAGAAGCGACTAATATCTGAGCGGATAACCATTTGATTTCATCAGACATCGTCCTGGTGTCGTTGTTTATCGATGCAATCTGAGCTCTTAAAAAACTCCGAGCCGACTTTGCCATCAGTCCGATATCATCGACTTTGACATCTGTATCCAAATTAGTCTTGTCAGAAAGCTGTCCGCTCTCGGCGATCTGTCTGCTTTGCATCCCGATCAGATATCCGCGAGCACCTTTAGTCGGATCTTGTGGTACATAGGCAATCATATCGTTAAGGATACCTTCTGCCTCTTCATATCTCCCTTGTTGAAGAAGTCCATAATGAAGCCAAGCAAGGGAGTGATATCCTCTAGCGCCATCTTTGAGTTCTAGCTTTTTCATGCGAGCTACGCTTGCATCGTAAGAACCTTGATTAGAGTTGACCACGCCTTCCCACTCGCCAAGAGCTAGATAGATATGCGAAGGCATGTGTAGAGCATGTGCTGCATCAGCAGCTACCTTCGCGTAAGCATCTGCGGCAGCATGTGCATCTTCTGCAGAAGTGGGACCATCTAGAGCATGTATCTTATAGTGTAGCGCTCCCGGGTGAAGAGGATTCATCTTGATCACTTTGTCGGCGATCGAAGCAGCAAGTCTTAGGTCATCGCTGCCATCACCATATTCTTCTGTAGACCAGATCAACGATAAGGCATAGAATGCGGCTATCTCTTGATGTTTGGGATGTGACTTATGAAGAGAAGCCAGATGACTCGTGATCATTTTGTTTCTCTCATCAAACTCACCTTCGCCATACATGATCTCGACGATCTCCCACATCTTCTTTTCCATGGGGTCGCTGATAGCGGATAGCCTCTCTTCTTTGGTATCGCCTAATCGCGAGAGTATAGCTTTTCCTTTCTCAGTGTTTTGTAATCTCCAAAGTGCCTTATAATGGCACATGGCTTCACCCCAGTGTGTTAGGATCTCTGTGCTATCCTGAGCGGTAGCCTCTTCAAAAGCAACCAAAGCATCATCGTACTCGAAGTTGTGAAGAAGCAGTAACCCTTCTTCAAACTTCTCTTGGGTATCCTCATTAAGAGTAAAGCCATGTTGGAGTTCTCCTAGTACTACTTCGGATTCCATAGGTTGACCTTTTGGAGAACAACTTGCTATCAATAAAGCAAAGAGAATAGTGAGATAAGAGAGGTTCTTCATCTTGTTAGGTTTTGATGATCGTATAGTGAAAGTAGTGAAAACCTGAATCTTGCTCGATGCGTCTGATAAACATCAGTTTTGAAGAGAAAAGAAGACGCTAAGTATTGAGCAAATCCTTTTCCGAGGCATGGACTCTATAGGATAAGACTAACCCGATTACAGAGACTATAATTAGTAGGCAAATGAGCAAGAACTCGACTTCACAGAAGGTGATGGATGATGCAAATTCAGGTGCTGTTATAATACTAGCAGCCATACACATCGTTGCCAAAGAAAAAGACCATCCTCCTATAAGTATAGCAGAAGAATGACTTGATTTAGTGAGTGCGCCGTATAGTAACCAGAAAACAATGATGTAATCGATAATCCATAGAGGAGCATGTTGCCAATCTCCCTAATTCAAAATTGCTTCTCCTACGCCGAGACCTATAGCATAGGTGATGGCTAGTAGTTGATTAGTTTTCTTTGTATTAATCATTTGATCATCATTCGGACTTATTGATCGCTAGGCTTGTGATATAATTGATATGATAATAATTGGCAATAGGACAACAAGAATTATAAGAACTAAATACAATAGATATGTAACAATGGTCAATAGGAATATGACGGGTCTCGGTCTAGTCTCAAAGAACTGTAAGAATGTCCAGATACAGTACACTAAAGGGAAGATAAGTAGCAGAATAGTTAGATCATAGTCTATGAATTTGTAAGGTATTGTTATTAACAAATATAGAATTGCTTGATGGCCTGTTACATACGAATTCAAGACGACATGCTCTACATAGTTGTAGTTCTGGCGTCTGAAGCATAAGTAAGAGGCCAATGAAAAAACAGGTAGAAGTATGAGTGAAGTATATGCATAGTTGTCAGCTAACCACTTAAGCATAATTACAGTTTCACTAGTGTCACCAGCCTCTTCGATCCCAGAGACAACACCTGTGAGAAGATTACCCAGATGAGTATTCTCACCGGATATATTGCCTACTATGAAGTAAACTGTGGAAAGTACAAGTAGGTATGCTATAGGTTTGTAATGATTCTTTCTTTTACCATCTAGATAGTCGCGTATGGTATGACCTGGTCTTCTAGATAGTTCTTTGAAGGTGAATAGGATACCTTTATTAAATTGTAAAATACTCTCAGAGAAGTCACTTGCTAAATTTGAAAAAGTAATGCGCTCCATAGATGTGCTTTGGCCACAGCTCTGGCAGTATTTACCGGTCGTATCTTGATTACAATTCTTGCAAATCATAACGCTCTTTCTGCTATCATCTTTATTTGTGCCATCTTTTTAAGCCTTTATTTCTCTAGATTGCTGGTTCAACTCAGGAGAACCATTGAGCTTGAATCGCATATCAGCCAATAGTTTCTTGTGAAGTCTTGTAAAATCAAGGCTAGACTTGTTCAAGCTACGAGATTTTATACTAAGACGAGCCCTGCTGAGACAAGAGAATCGTTCAGATTCTTATCTTTTATCAGCTTTCATCTAAAGTCATGCATGGCATGACTCTGTTGTGGTCCGATTCATGATCGAAGAAGTGATGAGCCATCATCACCTGAAGCGCCAGAGTGCTTCAGTGAGAGAACCATAACCAATCGGATTATGGCTTACTGAATGATAGTATCATTCATATAAACTAGTGCTACCTGATATGATAAATACCATTCCCCCAACTACCGATAAGCGCCTGATCCTTGTCAGAGATGATG